>JACPVU010000062.1 GCA_016191585.1 archaeon | reverse complement strand
GGTCCAATCAAGAGTTGTTGCTTCCCACGGATTGTCCGAAGCCTTTTTCCCGGCGAACTTGCTCCAAAAGATATTCAAATAAATCCTAATGATGCAAGATTTATTGAAGCACAAAGAAGATTTTTAGCTGATGAACTTCCAAAATTGATTGGTGATTTTAAGCAGAGTTCACCGGATACAAATGTTTACCTAATGCTTGGTAGTGATGATTGTGCAGTAAACTTAGATGTTCTTCAAGGTCATCCAAATTTGTATCATGAAATACATGGAAAAAGATTTAGGATTGATGATGGTCATGAAATAGTTGGTTATTCTTTTGTCCCGATTACACCTTTTGGTATTAAGGACTTTGACAAATTTGACTTAAGTGAAGTACCTGGCACTCTTAAAGAAGAGTATGGAAGAAGGAAGAGGTCTAACTACAGATTAGATGGTATAAAGAGTGTAAGTAGTCCGAGCTTAGGATGGCATGAATATTCATTTTCTCAATCACAAGAGTCTGACGATTCAATTCAGAGAGATTTAGAAAGTGAGACATTTACCGCAAGACCTGGAAATACTGTTTATGTTTTTCATACACCTCCCACAGATACTTCTTTGGATATAATCCAAAGTGGAGAGCATGTTGGTAGTTTTGCCGTGAGAGAATTTATTGAAAAGTATCAGCCAAAATTAACTTTACATGGACATATTCATGAAACTGTAGATATGAGTGGGAAATTTGTGGAACGAATTGGAAATTCTACTATGATATCCTCTGGAAATCACAATTATGATAATAAAGTTGCAGTTGTAGAATTTGACTTATATAATCCAGCGTCTGCACAAAGAAAGAAATTGCCTTGTGGAAAAGTAGAAAAAATGTTTAATAGATTGCCAGGAAAGTGAAGCTATATTGTAGACACCTGCCCTATTTTATTAATTCTTCAAAATCGTAGATTTTGACTATTGTTTAGCCCGCCCGCTTATTGAAATGAACATGATCATATCGGAAGTTTATTTCCGGTTTGATGCTGAAATGGGATGTTTTGCGAATTTATGAAATAATTAGCAGCTGTTTTTACAATGCAATCGGGCTCGAGCCTGCGTGCCATGACTGTCGAGGGCGGACGCGGATCTTGTAGATGCGCTCTGAGTTATCGTCAAGAACAAGCGCAGCTCCCTTTACCTTAGGCAGTTCGTTGATGTATTTTCCTATTTCGAACAGCATGTAGGTCTGCATTATAGCACCTAATGCTTCGATGTCTGATTTTGCTGTCAGGCTGTGGGAAATGACAATGTCAGCCTGCGTGAGCGCGTCAGGGCTCAGCTTGTTAGGCTGCTGCGTTGCAAACACGAGAGAAACTCCTGGCTGCCTTCCTTCCTTGACTAGCGTGAATAAAATATCAGATGCAGCTGTCTTCCCGTTTTCAGGCAGGAAGTTATGTGCCTCGTCGATGAATATCCACGGCATAGGAACCCTTTTTGCCGGGGCTATCTCCATCTCGGCCTGCTCTTCCTCGCGGCGAGCCTTGATGCGGTCTGTCAGGATCTTCTTGCACGTTAATCCGACAAGCAGCGCCCTTACGTTCTGCGGAGTCAGGCTAACGTCCAGTATAGACGTCTTTCCAGGCATGAGCAGGTCAGGCACCTTTTCATCGCCGAAAATGCCCCAGTCTTCTGCTGATTCGAACATGTTTTGCAGTGCAATTTTTTCAGTCCCAAATTCTTCTTCTTTTTTTATGGCTGATATTATTTCACTTATCCTGAAGTTCCTTCCCTGGAGTTTTTTGTAGACCCTCTGAAGAAGCAGCCCGATAGAGTCGTTCTGCTTGATCTCGAAAACAGACATCCAGTCGTATACAGTCAGCTGTGACGGTAATATAGAAAAAACGCCGTCGTAGTCGACGCCGAAGCTCGAGAATATTCTTGCCTGCCCTTCAGGGACGTACACAGATACGTCAAAACCTTTCGGCTTCATTCCCCATTCATTCAGCATTACAGCCTCTTTCTCGTTTGGCATCTTCATTGTCCAGAATATTCCCTGGGTATCGATAATTATTGAACATAGATGGTCGCGGATGTTTTTCGGCAGCTGCTTCATCTCTTCGTTTACGATTCCGAACAAGAAGCTCTTTCCTGTGCCTCTCTTGCCGGTTACTATTATAAGGTGCGGCCTGAGCACGTCCATCATCAGCGGCGTCGTCAGGTGCGATTCTTCGCCTGTGCCCACAACGTGTTTTCCAAGAAGGATCGCGCCGGTATCGCCAAACTTCTTCAGATCATCATCGTCGCGGCCAACTACAAGTCCAGGCATAATAATACATCCATATATATGTCAAAATACTGACAAAATCAGTTATTCATTACTTTGGAAGCGGCTATGTAAAAAGCTTATATCTCGGACGGCTTTGTTTAAAAAGTGCCTATCATCGTCTTATTGAACGATGATAGGTAACCCATTAGTGAGCATCGTATTGATGCTCACGACTTTTTAAACAAAGCCCATCAGGACTATAGACTTATAAGTCTTCGGATAATTACATAATTCAACCATGAAACGCATTTTGTGAATATGGCGTTTCTTTCAAACAACGGGCGCTCAAAATGAAAATCAAAACTGCCGTAGTACTGGTTGGTGGAAAAGGGATTAGGTTACAGCCGTACACAGACAACACGCCAAAGTGTATGATAAAGATTGCCGACAAACCACTACTACACTGGATTCTAAAATGGCTCAAGAACAACGGCGTAGAAAAAGTCGTTCTTGGCGTTGCATACAAAAAAGAGGTTATAGCCGAATACATCAAAAGCAGCGATTTCGGGATGGATATAGTTATGAACGACCACACAGACGCCGAAGGCACTGGTGACGCGTTCAGACTTGCAATCGAGAACCAGCACGTCGATGACGAGGTTTTTCTGGCCATGAACGGCGACGAACTGACTGATGTTTCATTGAAAAACTTTCTGACTTTTCATATACAGCACAAACCAATAGCTACCATCCTTTCGTGTCCTATGAAGAGCTCTTTTGGAATAGTTTCAATAGACAGCAACCACAAGATATTAGAATTTCAGGAAAAGCCGACGCTTAGCGAATATTTTGTAAATTCTGGTGTCTATATTTTCACGCAGGAGATCAGAAAATATCTTCCTGAAAGAGGCGACATAGAAAGAACGACATTCAGAGAACTTGCGAACATTAGAAAACTGGCTGCATTTAAATATTTTGGATTCTGGAATACTATCAACAACGTAAAAGAACTCAAGGAAATGGAAGAAAATATCGACATTCTGGAAGAAACGAGAGAGGATTAAATGGAAAGGGTCTTTGTCACGGGCGCAACAGGTTTTGTGGGGAGCGAATTGGTAAGAGAACTTTCAAAGCAGTACGAAGTGCACGCGCTTGTCAGGACAACGTCAAATAAACACGCGCTTGAGCCAATCAGGGACGTCCTGAACAAAATAGAAGTACGATACGGAAACCTCACAGATTACAGCACAATGAGAAAAATCATCAAAGACATATCGCCGCATTACATAATACACGTCGGCGCGTCAACAGCTGTGAGACATTCTTTTGATAACGTCATGGAATTCCAGGAGGTCAACTATCTTGGAACAGTAAACCTTGTACATACAGCACTGGATATACCGGATTTCAAGAAATTTCTTTTTGCATCAACGATGGAAGTGTACGGCTGGCAGGATTCGACAAAGCCTTTTACAGAGGAAACAAAGGCTAATCCAGAGAGCCCGTATGCAGTATCGAAACTTGCAGCAGAGGAATACATAAGAATGGCCGGCAAGGCTTACGGGCTTCCATACGTGGTTTCAAGGGCGTGCAACACGTTCGGAAGAAAACACAATGCAGGATTTATTGTAGAATATCTGGTAACAACAATGCTAAAAGACGAAACAGCTTATATCGGAACACCGGACGCAATAAGAGACCTGATGTACGTTGACGACCATGTTAATGCTTATATAACATCGCTAAAATCATCTGTGAAAAATGAGATATTCAATTTCGGAACAGGCAATATGATGACCATCAAGAATCTGGCAGAAAAGATAAGAGAACTGACAGGGTTTAAGGGCGACATAATAAATAACTTCCCGCCGGATTATCCTTTCAGGCCTGTTGTTTCGCCGTTTCTTTCGCTCGATTCAAAGAAAGCCAGGCAGATGCTGAAATGGGAGCCTAAAGTCAGCATCGAGGACGGGCTGAAAAAAACAGTAGAATACTGGAAAACCGCAACACAGAAATAATGTTATGTTGATTATTCTGAAAATCCCAATTTTATTTTTATCATTTCTATAACAGGTTCTGCATACCGCTTGAATTGTTTTGCGTATGAAAGTTTTGACTTTTCTTCGGTGCGTGTCCTGTAGTGTATCGGAATCTCTTTTGTTGTATATCCTTTGTGAACTGCCTTTAGCAGTATTTCCACGTGGAGACCGAACCCGTTGTTTACGAGCTTCAGGCTGTCTAACACGTCTTTTTTGTACAGCTTGAAGCCTGTTGTTATGTCCCCAACCCTGACGCCAAGAATAAGATTTACAAGAAAATTATATGTCTTGCTGATAAAAACACGTGTAAGAGGCATGTCGCTTTTTCCGCCTTTGGTAAACCTCGAACCTATGATAATATCTGCGTCGTGTCTGTGGACAAAAATATCCTTTATATCTTCAGGATCGTGGGAAAGGTCTGCGTCCATTATTATTATGTATTTTCCGTTGCAGTTTTTGAAGCCTTCCCTGAGAGAACTGCCGAGGTCCTTGTTTTCCCTGTTGTATCTTTGTATTACGCGAACCCTTTTGTCACGACGTGCGTTTTGCTTTGCCAGTTCCCCTGTTCTGTCGGAACTATGATTATTTAGGAAAACTATTTCCCATTTTATATTGAGTTTGTTCAACGCTGATGTAAGCTTTTTGAACAGATTTTTAACGTTTCTTTCGTTTTTCCACGGTCACATTTTCAAAACCGGCGCTTTTCATAAGGGATTTTAGGTGCGCTGCGTTGAATTTTGTTACGTGCTGCTCGTGCAGTGAATAACCTTTTTCTGCAAGGGCTTTGTCAAATACGATTTCTGCCAATGGCCATAGGGATGCATAATTTGGTGTTGTTATTATAACCCTGCCGCCGGGTTTTAACTTTCTATAAATTTGTTCAATTGATTTATCAACATTTTTTACGTGCTCGATTATATGCGATGCTATTATTACATCAAAATGTTTGTCAGGAGACGGAATGTTATCTATCGACCCTACGTGAAAATCAGTATTTTTCAGGTGCTCTTTTCTGGATTTTCTGGTAGCATAATTTATGCAAGCTTCTGAAATGTCTATTCCCGTTGTTTTGCATCCAATTTGCTTTACAATCTTTCTTGTGACAACACCCGACCCGCAGCCTATATCAAGTACTTTATCGGTTTTTTTGATGTTGGCAAATTTTATCATGCAAGATTCTCTGGATGTGTAGAACCACGACTGGGATTTATGGTCTGATTCGTGCACGTCCTCGTAGTAAGAACCGCGTATTTCTTTGTAGGTTTTCATAGGAAACAATACTAAGTGCTTTTTAAGTATATATTTGTTTACTATAATTAGTAACAAAAACACTGGAGTGATTTAATGAAAATAAGCGAACTGAAAGAAGGAACAAGCAAGGTCAACCTGGAAGCAAAAGTAGTCGAAAAAGAAGACAGCAGGGAAATAAACACGAAATTCGGCCAGACAAAGGTTGCCAACGCTGTTATAGAAGACGATTCAGGCAGCATAGCTCTTACCCTCTGGGGAGACGACGCAGACAGAATAAAACAAGGCGATGAAATAAAGATAGAAAACGGCTTTGTCAGAGAATGGAATAACACGCTGCAGCTGTCTGTTGGTAAGTTTGGAAAACTGACTGTTCTTTAATTTTTGCAAAACTATTTCTGAATTTTACTTTCAATAAGCTGAGGCAAACTTATATGTCAGAAACCGACAAATACGAATAACGCTATTATGACAGCAAATACAGTCACAAATATTTTCTTGTCCCACGCAAAGACTTTTGAGCCGTCCAGAGGCGGAAACGGCAGCATGTTGAACAGAGCCAGCCAGACGTTTATCATCGCTGCAGTTGACCACAACACGAAGGGACTGAAAAAGTTCAGTGTGATGAACAAAAGCGCGAGCACTATGTTCACTACAGGACCGCCCAGTGATATCAGCCCGTATTTTTTTCTTGTTATCGGCTTTACCTCGCCCCATAAATCAGGGCGGCCGCCTATCATTACCGCGCCAGGCGCTGCAAACACAAATCCCAGGAAAGAGAACGCAAGCGCTATAACAAGGCCTGCGGGCCACAATACGAATTCTGCGTAGTAGTCAAATTTCTGCGCAAGCAGTTTGTGGCCAAGAAGCTCGTGGGCAATAAATCCTATACCAACGCTTATCAGCGAGAATAAAAATGCTGTCGGAAAAGTGCTTAATTTTTCCAGACCAGAACTTGCTATTGCAAATGCCACTGAAAGCACGGCTGTTGCTATGACTATTGATTTTATCTCGTGCAGCGTGAAAATAATTCTCATAAAAACACCTGTAAGTATGGCAAAACGGAAGGCGCGCATAATTACTTTAACAAATTGAAAAACGCCGACAATCTTTCTATTTACCATACAAAAGTTATTTTAACTCGATTCTCATGAAGTCTTTTGCGATTCTTATGTTCGGGTGATTCTTTATCTTTTCCTTCAGCTCGTCAACGTCCTGATATCTGCGGCTTATATGTGTGAGTATGACGTCCTTTGCGTTAGCCTCCTTAGCAATGCGAAGCACGTCATTGAGGGTAGTGTGCCTGTAGTCTTTTTCCAGCGAGTCTGTGAAGAAAGTTGAATCGTGAATAAGCAGGTCTGCGTCTTTTGATATCTTCACTACATTATCGGTTGCCATAGTGTCTCCTGTGTACACGACCCTCTTGCCTTTTTCTGTTTTGGATATGTCGTCGAGCATTATTTTCTTTTCGTGAAATACTGCTGATCCATTCTCTTTCAGTTTCTTGAATATCGGGCCTTTTTCAGGCAGACCGAATTTCTTTGTTTTTTCCTTGTCGATTTTTATCCTGTCCTTTTCGATGAAAGCGTAGCCAACTGCCGGAATTGCGTGCTTCATCGGGATGGATGCTATGTAAAATTCGTCTGTTTCCAAGAGTTTAGTTATCTCCGCACCTTCAAAGGGCACGTCTACAGGTACTACGTCAAACTTCTTGGACGCGTAGCCGAGCTCAAGAAGTATTTCCACGAATTCCGACGCTTCCGGTCCGAATATTTTCAAGGGCTTTGTCCTCTGTTCCAGGTTCATTGTTTCCATCAAACCCAATAGGCCTGCGTAGTGGTCAGCGTGCCAGTGGGTTATGAATATCTCGTTTATGCGCATGAAGTTCAATCCAGCTAAAAATATCTGCCTTTGCGTGCCTTCGCCGCAGTCAAACAGATAGGAGAATTCATTCTCGCTCCTGTACGTAACGTGGATTGCAGGATGATTCCTTTGCTTAGTCGGTATGCCTGCTGTCGTGCCGAGGAACGTTATTTCGATAGATGTCATAATATCACAATATCGCAATAAATATCTGCGATCTTTAAATCGCAGTATTTTTGCAGAAATGAAGTTTTATAATGATGAACGACTCAAAGGCCGTAGTATTAAACTTCATTTCATGCAATAAAGGTTGTTTGCTTACGTTTTTAAGATTGTTTGATCAAGGTGTTTTCATGCAAAAAGAATTTGACGAGATAATAGAGTTTCTTGATGAGAGTAAAATAAAGTATAGAGTTATCGACCACGCACCTGTCTATACATCGGAACAGGCAGCTGCAACGCGCGGTTTTGAGCTCAGGCAGGGCGTGAAATCACTGATTTTCAAAATAACTGGAAAACAAACGGATTTTGTCCTTGTCCTTGTTCCCGGCGACAAAAAAGCCGATCTTGGAAAGCTGAGAAAAATTCTAGGCGCAGATGACATAAGACTTGCCGATCCGACAGAAGTAAAGGAAAGGATGAGTTGCGAAATAGGTTCGTGTCATCCTTTCGGAAATATTTGCGGACTAAAAACATATATGGACAAAAGAATCCTTGACAACGAAACGATTGCTTTCAATGCTGGTCTGCATACAAAAACGATAGCAATGAGCCCGCACGATTTGAAGAAACTGACAAAACCGGAAGTAGAAGATTTCGTGAAATAATTAAAAACCAACTTAACAGACAGTTGCGTTACTGATAATTTCTAGAAACCTTTCCATTCGATCTCTTTTATCTTGAAGAAATTTTTTGTGAAGCCTACTGCTTTTTCCTCGTCAAATTTTTTGCAGGTATAGAGAACTATCGACAGAAATTTCAGGTTTACCCAGACACATATGTAGATGCCAGAATCAATGAGCGGAATGAATGCGTCAAACCCCTGATTTGCTTCCTTGCCAATACCGCTTGTCTCATGTATTATGGGCGGGCCATAAGTCCTTAATTCCAGTTCTCTTATTATTCCATAAAAATAGTCTTCTATTGTCTTCTTTTCCACGCCTATAGAGTAGAAGCCTTCCATCAGCAACCTCTGGCGAAAAATATCCGGTGCCAGGTCTTTCATAGTAATCACGGCGTAATCCTTGTCCTGTCACGTGGCCATAGCATGGCTTCTCTAATATTTTTTAAACCGCAAATGACCATAGTTAACCGTTCTAGACCGAATGACCATCCCGCATGCGGCGGGCAGCCAAAACGAAAGGCATCAAGGTAGAAGGAAAAGCTCTTGGGGTTCATCTTCCTGCGTTTCATTTCTGCAACTAATTTTTCGTAGTCGTGGAGCCTCTGCGCGCCCGAGCTGATCTCCATGCCGTCTATCAGCAGGTCATATCCGCGGCACACTTTTTCATTTCCAGGTTCGTGCATGCAATAAAATGCGCGAACGTCTGTAGGCCATTTTGTTACTATTACAGGGTTGAATTTCTTGCACAGGACGCGTTCTGCTTCTGGTGTGAGGTCGTCACCCCATTTTATTTTTATGTCGTCTTTTTTCAATAATTCAAGTGCCTGGTCGTATGTAACCTGCTTGAACTTCTGGTCAGGCATAACGAGTTTCCTGCCCAGTACATCGAGTTGCGGCTTGCACAGGTGCTGGACGTTCTTGTAAATAAAATTAATCGAGTCCTGCATGTAATTCAGTGCGTCCTGCTCGTCTTCCACAAAGGCGACTTCTATGTCCATCTGCGTGCTTTCATTCAGATGTCGTGTTGTGTTGTGTTCTTCAGCGCGGAAGACCGGAGTAACTATAAGGACTTTGTCAACACCTGACGCCATGAGCATCTGCTTGTAGAGCTGCGGGCTCTGCGACAGGAATGCCTCGTTCTCGAAATAAGAAACAGGAAACAAGTTTGTGCCGCCTTCTGTTGCAGCTGCCACGACGCAAGGCACGTGCATCAATGTAAAGCCTTCCTGTTCCATGTACTTTATGAACGACCTGTGGACAACGTCTTTTATCCTGAATATTGCAGCCACTTCTTTTCTTCTCAGATCGATGAACCTGTAATTCAACCGCGTGTCGAGCTCTGACTTTATTGAAGGGTCTGTCTCCAATGGTAATGGTGCCTGTGCCTTTGATACAATTGTTAAATTTTCAGGAAATACCTCCATGCCAGCAGGTGCTGACTTGTTTGCTTTTGCAGTGCCTTTTACAGAAACAACGCTTTCCCTTGATATGGAAGAAATCTCCCTGAAGACGTCGTCCGGGCATTCGCCCTTCTTTGCGGTTATCTGTATTTCGCCGTCTTTGTCGTGAATTATGAGGAATTTTACCTTGCCTATGTCCCTTACCTTGTGGACCCAGCCAGCTACTGTAACTGTTTTTCCGTCCTGCTTGCTGTCAAGCCCGGATGAATAATGTGTTCGCAACATAGTTATCTTTATTTCATTCGTTCAAGCAAACTTAAATATGATTAGAGCAAGAAAACGTGAAGACTTTGAATTTTTATACTTTTTAGGTTTACAGACATTCATGAAAAACTGTGCTATTCTGGTGCTTTATGGAGCCCTTTGCAACAGCGATGGCTTAGCAGAAGGCAGGTTTTATAGTGACGCAGAAAAGGGGCGCGAACTTCAAAGATATCTGGACGGCATGAAAATTGTCCTGGAGTCTTTGGACGAATCCAAATACCTGAGGATACCTGCAAAGATTTCACAAAATAGCTTGTGCAAAACAGACGACGGTGCAAATAAAATCATAGAGCACGCAAAAAAGAACATTTCCGGTTCAAATGACATAATAAGGCTCATTGATTGTGAACACGGCACCATAAAATTCAGAAAAGAGATAGATTTTGACGGCTGGACAAACGACGGGGAACAAGAACTCATAGAAAGGCTCCAAAATGCGGCTACATGCCGTCAAACATAAAAATAAAAAATATGGAAGCCATGCTTGGCGAAGTCATCAAAAAAGGAACCAAAGAAGTCAAAAAGATAGTAGAAGAAAATTTGGAAGGACTTTACTATGACGAATGGAAAGAAAACCTAAGGTTCAAATAATCATTACCTTAAACCGACGTTATAGAAAATGACCCAGACAACGAACCAGAATATAATGTAGACAATGAGACCGTTGCTGAACCACCATCTCAGCTCTTCCTTTATCCCCATTGTTTTTCCCAGTGCAAGTATCACGACAGCCGCTCCGACTATCATCAGCAGAACAGCGCCTATATTCGTTCCCATAAGGAATGACAAAAAGCCGACAACTATTCCGGCTACTGCAAAAATCACTGCCAGCTTCGTGTCGCGATCAAAATAAGATTTAAGACCCATTTTATTCACCCACGAACTGAATAATATTTCTCTGCTCTTTCTCCTCTTTCATTATTGCTATAGTTGCCCAGGACTTCCTTACAAAATCCGGGAATTCTTTATTCATTTTGATCCAATCCTTTAAAAAAGCAATTGTTCTTTCGTCGCTTGTGTATCCTGACCCGAAAAAGCCGTATTTCTTGTGCAGCTTTTCTATTTCCATGTCGCGCCGGACTTTTGCGATTATGGAAGCCGCGCTCACGTGGGGGTATTTCTTGTCCGCAAAATTTTCGGCAACAATTTCAACAGACTTGTTCCTGAGTTTTTGGCGTATTTTTTCGGCGAATTTTTTAGTATTCACTTCCGGGGAATCGATGATTACCTTGTCGGGATTAAACAAATTTATTATGTGCTGCATGCGGCCGATCTCTATCCTGTTCAGATTAGAGACATCGCGTAATTTGTCTATTTCTTTTGCCGTAACTTTCACGAGGACAAAGTCATCGGCGAGCTTCTTTATCTTCGGCAGCAGAGATCTTCTTTTTTTGTCTGTAAGAAGCTTGGAGTCTTTTGCGCCCAGTTTCTTCAGTTCCTTGATTTTGCTTTCCTCGGCTAGAAAACCGCAAATGACCATCGGACCAAGAACAGGACCGCGGCCGGCTTCATCAATACCAAGAATTTTCAAATAGAGACACCTGCTCTTTCTTAGAAACAAAAATATATATGCTCAATCGATTTTCTCCGGAAAATGCTTGTCGTAGAGAGCATCAACCATAAGCTGGACAGTCGGTAATTTGTCTTCTACACCTATTTTTGCATTATTTATTTCGTTTTCAGAAGTTTGTTTGTTCCCCATAGAAATATTAAACAGATAACCTTCCAGAACTTCCAGCCTTGCTAAAAGCCCCAGTGTGTAAGGATACAGCATAGTGCTCTTTGATACTTTACCGAAACCTTCGGTTAACAGCTGGTTGACGTTCCCCAATTCACAAAAAGCTGCACCATAATTTTTCTCGTTTATTGCCGGTAGTACCAATTCAGAATAGTTCTTCAGCGCTATTTTCATATCTTTTACGTATTCCATAGGCATAGCCAGATGTTAATCCTAACGTATTTAAGAGCATCAAAGAATTGTATAGAATTGTCATAGCGGAGTAGAGCATGAGCCTTAGAAATCTCAGGCTCCTCAAAGCCTGGAGTGCTCGTCGAGTTTGCATTTTTGATGCAAATGCGAATGGCCCATAAGCTGTTCTAGGACACCCGGAAACAGAGAATCAATGTCTTTGTTGGGTTGAGGTCGGTGGTTCAAAACAGACTTTCAGAAATGAAAAAGTCTGGGAATTTCCACCCTCCGCTATTTTTCTTTTAATTTGTTGAACGCAGAAACCGCTCTTTTGTTATTCTTATTTATTTCTTTCCACAATTCGAATTTTCTGAGATGTTTGGGATGACGAAATCCTATGAATTGCATCCATTTTACAAGCTGTTCATGACCATAAAGTGAAACATCGTAGGCAATCTCCGTTTTGTTAACGCGTACATCAAAATAGCGTCTTGTAGTTCTACTTACTTTGAAACCTTCGTTATTTAGTATATCGCTTACCTGATCTATGAGTTTGCTAGATATGGACACACCGGATACAACAGGATAATAATGATAGTTCTTATATCGTTTCTTGAGAGATAAACAAAAATCTGTATCAGCCAGGCCTTGTATAAAAGCCCTTAAAAGATTTTTATCGTGCAAGAAAATGGGCGGTATTTCAATATTATTCTTCCGTGCAGACGGGAGACCTATAAATTCTGTCAGAAATATTACGAGTGATTTTGACGATAAAGAAAATCCATATGTAGTGCCGCTATCATGTAGCCGTGGCTTAATTTCTATATCGAAAATCTTTTTGAAAAGATTTTTAAGAATTATATCATAAAATTCTTTTTCGTCTTTTGGATTTCCGACACATTTTACTGCATAATCGTATTTATTGGGTCTTATATTTATGCTACCGTCTCCTGCAAGCACTCCACATATATAAGCTAGATCACATGTGAGTTTTGATGGTATAGATATACGTCGCATAACCACACCAATTATTTATAGGGAATTATTCTTTATATAGTTTTAGATGCTTTAGAATAACTATGTCAAAAAAGAAAGGATTTACATCAGATAAATACAAAGAAGAAATACTCCAAGCTTTACAAAACCAGCCATTCATGTCGACCAATGAAATTTCAGACAATTTATCAATGGGTTATGATACCACTCTAAAATATTTGTTAGCTCTGTTCAAGACAAATAAAATAAAGCTTAAGACAGTGGGAAATAGAAGATTCTGGTATAAGTGATCACATGTACGAGCCTGATATTCTCAACAAAGAAGAAGGAAAGGAGCTCCTTGATATAGCAAGGAAGACGCTGGAAAGGCTCGCGCGCGGCGAACATATTGCTGTTGGTGACTATAGTGAGAAGTTCCGCGAGAAGCACGGCATTTGCTGTACGTTGATGAAGAACGGAGAAAAAAGGGGGAGGGCTGTTTCCGGACTGCCTTTTCCGCTTCTGACGACAATTGATGCAGTGGTACAGGCCGTGAATTCAGCTGCGCATGATGTAAGCACAGACGAACTTGGAGACATAATGATAGAGATATCTATTCTCACTGAACCGAAATACATAAGCGTGAAAAGCAACATCGACTTCCTGCGGCATATAGTCCCGGGAAACGACGGCATTGTTCTGCACTATGGCATATACGAATCTTACCTGCTCCCGCAGGACTGGACTAAGATAAAAGAGAAAGAGGCATTTCTCGAGAGGCTTTGCGAGGATGCAGGACTGGAGAAAGAAGCTTGGAAAGAGTGCCAAAAGGCACGTATTCTCTGCCGCATTCTAAAAGACTAAACAGGACTAGAGCAGATTTCTACGATACTGTTATGTTAGCAGTCAGAATGACCGATCCTGATTTGATATCTGCTGGGAAATATCTAAGCCCTCCAAGCGCAGGCGAAGAGGAAGCAGTATACAGAAAAGCAAGCCCGGGAGCAAAGAAACTTAGAGATGTAGAGGAATTTCGTGACCATTTTGCTAATAATGACGAAGGCGTGTATATTTGGGGACACAGTTCGACAGGTCTCAGGTTCCGCGAAGCTGACCTTAGAAAGCCCTATAATGTCGGCGATAAAATTACGGCACAAGTTATAGAAACAGACATAACGCCATACTTGAGAGATATAGCTGATCCCAAGTTTACACGTGATAGCTGGAAGGACATAATCGATAAAGTTAATCAAGTCAAAGGCGAATTGGCTATTCCTTATTGCAGAGGCCATGTTATCAGGGAAATGCACCCTATTTTTGGCATATTTACAGAAGTAGAGCCAACTACAGAACACAAGGCGCCTTACGCCTTGCATGCATGGCTAAGAGAAAATCTCGATGTTTCGCAGGACCCTATATCAGGTCACTATGACGTTGCTGTTGTGCGCGGGAGCGGCTGGCGTCGCGGTGTCGGCGGGGGGTGCCTCTACGTCGGTGCGTACTACGGGCGCTTGGGTGCGAGTTAGGGCGCTGGCTTCCGCCCAGTGGTTCGGGGTTCTGTTCCGGAGGGTCCGAAAATTGAGGCAGTCCCTGCTAATGTAGATGTAGAGAAAGTTAGACGAAAACTTTTGACTGAAGTTGCATCAGACTTAAGGGAACTCCGGTCTCCAGAGCTTCTGGAGAAATACAAGATATAATGTGAAGTCAGACTGACTTCACTTATCGCACACAATCGACTTGCTTGATATAAATATTGTTTCTTTTAACTGATTTGCATACAATCCAATTCATTCTAATACGTTCAAGCTGAGAAGACGCACGGCAAAGAAGCTGAAAAAGTCGTTGCGATGTTCTTTTTTCACTGTTTCATAGCTTTTTAATCCGCAATTTCCAATCTTAATAAGTAAGACGAAAAGACGCCCGCGTTTTTGCTGGATTTTTCTAAACAACAAGAATCGGGCATCGTGCTGTAATTCGTGATAAAAATGATAATAGAAAAAGCGCAAAAAATCCTTACGCAGCCTGTCTGCGACAATTGTTTGGGCAGGCAGTTCGGCCAGCTTTTGCAGGGCTACACAAACAAGGAAAGAGGCGCATTGCTGAGGACGATCGTAGCCATGTCCGTAGACAGGAGCAAAGAGGAAAAAAAGGATGACGATAAAAGTAAATCAAGCAATCAGGATCAATTTGGTGCTAAAAGCAAAGAGAAAGCACACGATTTATCCAATACTATTGATTTGTCAAATTTCTCTGATGTCAAGTTTCATAATTTAGAGACAGGAAAGACGGAAAAAAAGACGTGCAGCGTATGCAACGGATTCTTTGATGGAACTGAAAAATGGACCAGGAAAATAGAGAAATCGTGCAAAAAATACAGCATAAAGACATTTCTTATCGGCACGAAACTGTCGTTCGAGCTAATTGAAAATGAAGAAGCTCTTTGGGAAAAGGCCGGAATAGACTACTGCGAGCCGATAAAGGCCGAGATAAACCGTGAAATTGGTAAGCTGATCGAAAAAGCGCTAAAACTGAAATACAACCAGAAGAGGCCCGACGCCAATATAATATTGAATCTAGCCGACAATACTGTTGACGTGCAGCTGAACCCGCTGTTCATCTACGGGAAATACCAGAAGCTGAAAAGGGGCATACCGCAGACGAAATGGCCGTCCGGGCAATACAAGACAAGCGTTGAGCAGATAATCGCAAAGCCTTTCATGCAGTTCACATCGGCAAAGATGCACAAGCTCCACGGCTGCGTATCCGGTAAAACAATCATTCTTTTGAATGAGTGCGCAACCACGATAAAAGACCTTGAGAATAAGTGGAAAGATCATAGAATCCTGTCATACGATGAAAAAGACAAAGCTATAGAAATCTCAGAAATAAGCGATTTCATGAAATTGCGCCAAAATACGTACCTGCTAAAAACAAATGAAACCGGCAGGGCTATAATAGCTTCCGGAGACCACCCATTCTTTACTCCTGACGGAATGAAAAGCCTTTCAGGACTCCGAGTAGGCGACAGAGTTGCCGTCAATCCAGAAACCCCGGAAAAGATTGAAATTTGCAACGAAAAACTTATACTGTCAAAAGCAGACATTACGGGCATAGCCAATAAATATATGAAATATCGCAAAAAATCTTATATAAATCACATTACTAAAGAACTAACAGAATGCGAGTTCATTCCACTTTTCAATACAAATTCTAAGCTGTCGATACTCGCAAGGTTGGTTGCATTTCTTTTTGGTGACGGGCACGTGAAAATTCTCAAGAATCGTGATGTAGGTCTGGAGTTTTATGGCGAAGACACGGATCTTGGGCGTATTCAAAAAGAACTAAAGATATTAGGCTTCAGATCTGCTATTCATAGAAGAATATGTAAGGGCTCAACAATTACTGATTACTATGGTAATAAGAAATATATAATGAGCAGTTCACAATCTAAACTTACCTGTTACTCAAAAAGCCTGTGGTTGCTGCTTGTTGCTCTTGGCGCTCCTGTCGGAAACAAAGTTAAAAAGGAACTGTATATTCCATCATGGATCAAGACGTCTGAAAAGCACATAAAACGCGAGTTTCTTGCATCTTTGCTTGGATGCGAAATAGACACGCCAAGGTTGGATGACAGGCAATATAACAGGAAAAGCTTTAACAGCCCACGTTTTTCAATGAATAAAATAGAGGCAAACAAAGAGAACGGAATACGATTTATTGAGGATATAGCACATATGCTCAGAGAATTCCGTGTAAAAACCTACAAAATAAGGGAAATTCCATATACAACAAGAAAAGACGGAAATAAAACCGTGAAAATAGTTCTTGATTTCTCAAACGCCTTTGAAAACCTGATTGCACTCTATGGAAATGTAGGGCTGAAGTACTGCGCAAGGAAAGAAGAAGCGTCAAGACTGGCTTTGGAGTATCTTAGTATGAAAAAATACTCTATTGACAAAAGAAAGAGGCTTTTTGATACGGCAATTTCACTAAGAGAACACGGATACGATCTAAACAACATTTTAAAATGCCTGAACAGCGACCTTGTAAGTAAAAAAGATTTGTGGCTATGGATTCATAAAAAAATAAAAATAGAGAATATTAAAATCCAGAACAATTTCCCGGATTTTAATGAATGGGTCAATACAGCAACGGCAGGCTTAAAGGACGGACTTGTATGGGAAACTATTGAAAAAATAGAAAAGCGCGGTATGAAAGTAGTCTACGACCTGACAGTTCCCAAAGATCATAACTTTTTTGCGAATGGCTTTCTTGTGTCAAATTGCGGAAGAGAGGACATAGACGCGCGATGCCTCGGGTGGAGGCCTTTTGTCCTGGAACTGATAGAGCCAAAACGGCGCGATATAGATCTGGAAAAACTGGCGAAAAAGATAGAAAAATCAGTAAAGGTCAGCGGAATGAGACTTTCTGATATAGCAGAGGTAAGGAAGATAAAGGAAGCAAAAATCGACAAGACCTACTGCGCGCTTGTTGAATGCAGCAGGAAAATAGACAAGAAAGAGCTTGCAAAGCTGAAGCAGCTGAAGACCATAATGCAGAAGACGCCGAAAAGGGTCGTGCACAGAAGGGCCGACAGGATGAGAAAAAGGACTGTGCGGTCATTGAAAATTGCCAAAGTCAGCGGCAGGCGGTTCGAGATGGTC
>JACPVU010000061.1 GCA_016191585.1 archaeon | reverse complement strand
TTTTACAAGCTCGTCACACTTCAAAATACCTCCAAAGATGTTAACAAATATAGCTTCGACTTCTTCATCATTGTGAACAAGTTTCATTGCTTCTGCCATTGCTGGTCCGCTTGCACCGCCTCCAACATCGAGAAAGTTGGCTGGGAATCCTCCATAGTTTTTAACAATGTCCATTGTGGACATGGCCAAACCTGCACCATTTACAAGGCATCCAATATTTCCTCCCAAATGAATGTAATTTAAATGCCATTTTTCAGCAGCTAGCTCTTTGAGATTCTTGGCTGAGAGATCCTCTGAGTCTGCCAATTCCTTCTATCTGAAGAAAGCGTTGTCATCGATTGTGACTTTTGCATCAATTGCCATCAAAGTTTGATCCTTAAGCAACACCATAGGATTGATCTCTACCATGTCGGCATCTCTCTCAAGAGCAAGCCTAAAAATATTTCTGAAAGTATCTCTGATTTCCTTGGCTTTGTGTTCTAATCCAAGATTTTTTGGAACATCTTTCAGTTGTTCGTCTGTCAATCCATCTTTAAGACTAACATGAATTTAGAAGATCTTTTCGGGGTGATCATGAGCAACGTCCTCAATGGCCATTCCTCCTTCGGGACTGTAAATGAATGTGACACAATGATTCTTTCGATCGTGGGTGAAAGCTAAGTATACCTCTTTTTCAATGCTAACAGTTTCTGCAATGTATACTTTGTTGCAAGGGAAACCTCCTTCCCCGCTCTATAAAGTATGCAAATGATCTCCGCACATCTATGACGCAAGTTCTTTCACTTTCTCTGCTTTGTCTACGACATGCACTCCTCCCACCAACTTGCTTTTGATGAAATGTCCTCTACCTCTACCACCTCCATGAACTTGTGCTTTAACTACAAACTTTGGACTACCTTCTGATTTAAGTTTCAGAGCAGCTTGGTATGCCTCTTCTCCATTAGATGCAACATAGCCCTATGCTTTAGATTTACTTACTCATGGAATATTGATTTGATATTTGCCAAAGAGCTCTTGACCCTAGTATTCGTGAAGCTTTATGTTTCTCTTTGGAATGTGAGTCAAAAAGCTGTCTTTCATTGAAGTTCAGATCATTGACTTTGACAAGAAGTGTCTATAACTACTAAACATTGGTATTATCTGAAATTAATTATCTAATCTAATCTCATGTTCAATAAATTGGGTTTTTGGGGTTTTGGGGTTTTGG
>JACPVU010000040.1 GCA_016191585.1 archaeon | reverse complement strand
GAATTTGCACACTGAGTGGATACCTTTAGTTAAGTTCTAGAAACGGCTGAAGCTATTGGAGTGGCTTTCAAACTCCTACCAAAATTTTTTGCTTTTAGAAAAAAAGAAAAGAGGGTTTAAGGCCAGAGCTGAGTTCCTGGAGTTATTGGTGTGGTAGAGTAAAACCACTTTACTGTTCCAGATGGCAAAGTAGATCCAGCTTTTGCGTGATAGTCAGCATTGGCATTATATTGCGCAGCACCAACTCCAAAAACTGATGATCCACTATACGAAACCCATGATCCAGTAGTAGGACTAGTATTTGCTGTGGTGGACTTTGTTGTTAGAGCGCTATACGGTGAAGTACCTGCATATGTCATGTCATACTGTTTGGCATTCCATGCAAGGTTTAGTGAGTCATTGCTTTCAACACCAAACTGGAAGAACTTTACCGAGTACGTTGTGCTACCAACGGTTTTGCTCTTCGTTCCTGATGCAAAGTAGCTGCTAGGATCACTAAACGCCGTCTTGTCATATGTGGCGATTGGCTTGCTTACTACTGAACCATCGTTAAAGTGGGGTTCGTAGTAAAAGTTGACAGCTGTTCTTCCTGTATTCCAAAAGTATGTGCTGTATACATATTGTATATCAGTTGAACCTGTCCCATAATTTCCCAAAAGGACTGAATTGCTAGTTGTGATAGGACAGTGCCATTTGCATGTCGTTCCACTATATACCTGCTGTTCTCCATAGATCTTGTTGTCTGCTTGAAGATCGACTGCGTGCTGGTATACCCAACCCGTAGGATCAGTAGCTGTTGTACTGGCCCATCCTGCAGTTGAAAATACTTGACCAAGGTTTTGGTTTCTTGGGCCTGCGACACCTGTAAAGTCGTTCCTCATCGTATACTGGGTATGTATCGTGATTGTAGTGGTAGTAGGATATCCTGCAACGTATGGGTTTACCGCAAATGCATTGTTTGCTATTCCGCTTGCAAACACCATCACTACAACCATAGCTACTACCATGCTGGTTTTTTGACTCACCATTTTATTCCACCACGAATACATCGAT
>JACPVU010000058.1 GCA_016191585.1 archaeon | reverse complement strand
TGTGCAGGTGACCATGACATGAAAATGAAAGGCGCAGCCCCTACGATGCAGACAATATTGATACTGATAATAATGCTTGGAATATTAGTCGTGTTTATCGCTGCTGTAAGCAGGACGCAGAGCCTTAATGCTCTAATCAATCTAGACGAGTTTGGCGTGATGAAACTTGAAAATACGTTCGCTCTTACAAATCGCTCACTTGGAATGATGTACTACATATTCACTGTGCAGTCTGTTTTTGATGTCACAGGCACATCAGTGAGGTGCGGTGCCGACGATGACCCTGATGTCATGCAGGATCACTACTGGTATTCTTTTGACAAAACGTTGGGAGGAAAAGATGATTTTGTTAATCTTATGGATTTTGTCACCGGTAATAACATTGACGGCAACCCAAAGAAATACAACGACTTCCAGCCGGCAATATGCTATCCTATGAACAGGAGAGGAAAAGTAAATGGTATGGATGTGAAAGGAAGCGCAATACAGGTACTGGAAGAAAAGTTTGCGAGCTTAAAAGATAGTGTGAAATGGAACACAGAAGCAAACGGAATAAAAATAGATATACCATCACATGAGGTGTTGACAGGACCCTCAGAAGTAATAAATGGTGATGAATATTACTGGTCTGAGTTTGCAATAGACAAGGACGCAGGCAAACCGATGGTCAACAAAACCAACAAGCAGACACTGAAACTATCCGACGGTTCAATAGTAGAAGGCACAGAGAACAACAACACGATTTACACGGAATTCCCGAAGATGATGGACTTCGGCAGGTTGCTTGTCAGAGGTGTATTTCTGCATCTATCAGACCCTACCACCAGTTACATAAAATACCTTGACGCGAGCAATGTAAATTACGATATGCTGAACACTTACAAAAAAAGAATAAAAAATTTCATAAATGAGGATTTGATAAATTCTGCCGCGGATATTGCGCTCGGAGACTCGGCAGTGAGAAAGACTTTGGTAACTGAAAACTACAAAAAATTTGAATTACGTGCATCTGATGCAGACGACGGTGTCATATTTGGTATTCCCAACGACGAAGATGCCAATGATATAGCCCTTATACTGAGCTATGACATGGATGTGACGATGAAAGAAGGTAAAGGTCCTGTTACAGTGTCGTGCAAAACACCGCCTGTCGAGTATGCGGATCTGATAAAGACAGAAGTTGATAATAAAAATCCCGATAGCGATAGCTGGGAATTCGGTTCAATTCAGTTCAGTAAAGAAGATGTTATGGCATTTGCAGAAGGACTTATGCTGCAGGAAAGCAAGTGGGATGAAAAAATTGTCAGTGAATGCGGTGCAGCAGGTCTTGGACAGCTGATGCCTGGCACAGCAAAACAATACGGGCTTGTAAATATTTTTGAAGATGCCGGATTTTCGAATTGTTTGGATGTAAATGGAAACGTACTTACAGAAAGACGCGAATACGCTGAAGGACTGAGAGGTGCCATAAGCAACACTGACAGCGAACAGATAAAGGGTATTGATGATAGACTTGATCCTGAGAAAAACATACAGGCATCAGTGGCTTACATACATGAAATTATGAAAAATATGGCAACGTACACGAAAGATAGTGAGGAGCTGCTGAAGCTGACTGCTACTGCATATAACACAGGAGAGGGAAATGTATATTCGGCTATAAACGCCGCAGGAATCAACAAGAATATCGATAAGAGCAATGTAAGGTTTGACGATATATCAGAATATCTTCGTGAACAGACGCAGGAATATGTTTCGCTCGTTTTCGGTGGCTATGCGTGCTATGGCGGCATGGTTTCAGGAGGGGATTCATATTATTACCATGATGAGGACAACAACAAGTTCATCAAAAGACCATTTTCAATGACAGTGAAAGCAAAGGACGACCTTGTTGTTACGCAATGCTATGGTTCATCAATTCCAATACAATTCTTTTCATGGCAAAAACAGCCAACATCCGGTGGTGTAATGCCTATAACTACAGGAGACATGATGTGCTGCGGCGGCAATCTGTGGTCGTGCAACACCGAAATTCCTGGCAATGCGCACACGGCAACTGTTTTCGACAAGATAGGCAACGTTGCAGGTAACATAGACAATGTAGGGATGTGCAGCAACGCAGTTGCAGGATTTACGCCGCCCAACGCAAAAGAGTTCTGGCTTCAGTGCGATCCAGACGGATTCAGATTTTATGTAATGCAATGCAGCAGTTATACGAGCGCCGGACAGGAAGAATGCAAACCACATGACGGATGCTATTGGTTTGAGGCTGCAAACCCCGCATCAAGTGGATGTTTTGATTGTAATACAGCTTCAAGCTGCGGAGGCTACACAGATGGAGATATGTGCGCCCAGTGTGGTATAAGTGGGCAAACGTGTTACTGGAATACCTACGATGCAGGACAGTCTTCAGGAAGTAGTCAGGTAACTTATAGGTGTGAAAACTTTGCTAAAAGCTGATTTATTTTCATCTGTTCAAACATTCACTAGGCAATATCAGAAACCTTTAATTGCCGGAAAAACAATTAGAATTCTATGAAAGGCGTGTCCATTGCATTGGAGACTGTTGTGTATATCATACTGGCTGTCATAGTGCTGACTGTTCTGCTTTATTTCTTGACGTCACAGGCAGGCCCTGCTCAGGTAAGTGTTAATGACGAACGTACCAGGACTACATTGTGCGGCAAATATGTGTATTACGACTATAGCTGTACAGATTCTTCTAAAGTGGAGAAAGATGTGCCGAATCCGACTATTTTGAATGAACTTACAGTTATATGCAAAAAACTGGAAAGTGCGTGCAATACTTTTGAACAACAAAAATGTATACAACGTTGCTGCCGTTTGTTCTGTCCGACCACCACATAACCAGAACAAAGCTAAAGTAACTAATTCTCTGCTCTTTAATAACTTTATTGACATCAATATTTATCAAGCAACAGGCAGTAACCATACAGGGGGTACAACAATGGCAGAGACACAGAAAAAAGGCGCGCGGGACAACATGGTCTTCATAGGAAAGAGCGTTGCATAAGCAAACTCCCTAAGAGAAACCTTCGATGGCCTACGTGCTTGCAGTGGTGACGCAGTTCAGCGGCGGGCAGAAAGAGATACACATCAAGGCGCGCGGCAGGGCTATAAGCAAGGCAGTTGACGTGGCGGAGATAGTCAGGAAAAAATTTGTCCAAGACGCCAAAATTGATAGTATAAACATAGACACAGAGGAAATCAGCGCAGAAAACGAGAAGATCAACGTCTCGACGATAGAAATACTGCTGAAGAAATAGGCAAAGGCATTATTTTTCTGCCATATCAATAACGTATACTTTTGACAGTCGCCATAATTGATACTGTCAACTTACCAGCTATTGTCTATCAACAATAGCTGTTTCTGAATGATTAACAACGGTTAATCATTCTTAAGTTGACAGTCGCCATAAATTCTAAAAAAGTATTTATACCAGACAAAACCATATTAATCAAAGTGATTTCATGAAGAAAGGTCTTGAATTACCAATAAACATGATAGTCGTTATCGCCATCGCTGTCCTGGTTCTGGTCGTGGTGGCAGCTGTTTTCTCGGGCAATTTTCTAAGTGGAACAAACACAATAACAGCTCAAGTTGCCTGGGCAAATGGTTGTAATCAAGCAAGAGCAAGAGGATGTGCTGTAAATGACTTTGGAACTTTGAATGTAGCTGGTTATGATCCTGATGGTGACAAAGTCGACAATACTCTACTATCTGCATGTCAAGCTGTCTTTGGATCAGATTACACAGTTGCTACATGCAAAGCAAAGTGCTGCTAAGAAGATTCACATTCTTTTCGATTATTTTAGCGGTGGTATAACTACATTTTCGTTAGAATCTGTCTTTTCTAAAGGATGTACAGCATAAAAGATTATTTCTATCTTTTTGTCTTTATCTCAGTATTTATTACTTTTTCCTGGCAATAGTAGGTTATGGGAGTATCTATAAGCCAGATAGTCCAGGGTAGGGAAATCAACCTGGAGGATCTGTTTGACAAGAAAATAGCCATAGACAGTTACAACTGGTTATACCAATTTCTCTCTATAATCAGGCAGGCAGACGGCACGCCTTTGAAGGATTCCAAGGGCCGCGTCACGTCGCATTTTTCTGGCCTATATTACAGGACCCTGAAACTTCTTGAGGCCGGGATAAAGCCTATCTACGTATTTGACGGAAAACCAGTAGAAATGAAGAAAGAGACAACAGAGCAGAGGAGAAGCGTAAGGGCAGAAGCAAAGGATGAATGGAAACGCGCTTTAGAAAGAGGGGATTTGGAAAGCGCAAAAAAGTATGCCCAGAGGTCAACGACTGTAACAGAAGAAATCGTTGATGGAAGCAAGCAGCTTCTGGATGCAATGGGCATTCCATATATTCAAGCACCAAACGAAGGTGAGGCTCTGTGTTCTGTAATGTGCAAAAACAACGACGTATTCGCAACGTCGTCGCAGGACTACGACGTACTTCTATTTGGCAGCCCGAGACTGGTAAGGAATTTATCAATAAGCGGGCGCAAGAAACGAGGTTCAGAGTACGTGACAATAAATCCGGAGATGATAATTCTCAGGGACGCTCTAAACACGCTGTCATTAACCCAAGAACAGATGATAATACTTGGAATACTTGTTGGTACAGACTACAATCCAGGAGGTATACCAGGATACGGTCCAAAAAAAGCACTGCAGATCGTGAAGGAGAACAAGTCCCTGGAAAAGGTCTTCAAAGACCTGGCATGGAACTTCCCTGCAACGCCGGAAGAAATATTTGACTTTTTCACAAGCCCGAAGGAGATAAAATACGACATAAAATTCCGTGACATCGACGAAGAAAAGGTTCTAGGACTGCTTTGTGATGAACACGAATTCTCGGTAGAACGCATAGAGAACGCATTAAAGAAGCTAAAGGAGAACAAGAAAAAACAGTCGTCCCTGAGCAGGTGGATATAATTGAAAGTAAAAGTTATGGTCCAGTATCTGGCGGGGTTCAATCGATAGTTTTGTTGGACAACTGCAAATCCTGAAACATCTTATTCGTCTTTTTGCTTTATGCCAGTGCGAAAGAACAATTCCTTTCAGTATACCAATTACTTCTTTGGCAGGGAAACTTCCGACAGCCTGTCGACGTATTCCCGGAGTCTTTTGACTTCTTTTTCTATGGCCTTTATCGTCTTCTTGCTGTTTTCATCTGTCTTCATGCTTTCAAACTCGTTCAGTGTCTGTGCTATCTCTTTTCTCAGCTTCAGCAGCATGGCATTCCTGAGCCCTTCTATGAGGTCGCCGTCAAGGCGCACGTATATTTTCCTGTCGCCTTTCTGGCGGAATTTCTTCACGATGCCCAGAATTTCCAGCAGGTCCAGTGACAAAGAAATTGATGCAGCAGAATATTTTGTAACCTTGATCAGGTCGTCCATAGACATAGGCTTACCTGTAACCAAGAGTGCTGAAATAATGCGTCCGTGCACTTCGCTGTAGCCCATAGATGAAGCTACTGACGAGAATGTTGAATATATCTTTTCCTCAAATGCATTGTCCATACAAAGAAATTGAAGCGAATGCTTAAAAACGCTGCAAGAATCGAATGCTGTCAAATTAACAGCTGTTATCTATTGATAACAGCTCTTTCTGCAGCATTAGCAAGACGGATAGACGCATAAAGTGCGTCAGTTTGTTTAATGCTCCTTAAGTTGACAGCATGTAAGAATCAGAGTAATGTAACGTCGCCTGACTCTACAGATGCTACGCCTTCTATTGAACGCAGTTTCTGCTCTATGCTCCCGATACCTTCCTTGTCCTCAAAAACAAGCAGAACTTCTATCAGCTTTATGCCGAATGCTATCGGTATTTCCTTGATTTCCTTCACGTTTGCATTTGCCTGCAGCTCGGATTTTATTTTGTTTATATCTGTCTCTGGGCCTTCAGGCATTATCTTGAACGTTACAGCTACTAATCCCATAACAAAAGACACCTACGGTTTCTTCTTGTATCATCTTCCCTCTTAAAAAAAGACCTATGGCCCCTTAAACCCGCACTTCGGGCAGATATAGATACGGCTGTGAAGCCTGCATCCGCTGCACCGGACAATCTCAGATTCAAGGCACGAAGGGCACTTGAAAACCGTGAAGTCGTCCTCTGACAAAAGATTAATGTTACACGATATACATCTCATACTAACCATTCGTTTACAATTGATAGAAAATCTTTTAAAACGATTTTTACGCTGTTTATGCCATCAACTTAACGACTGTTGTCTATTGACAACAGTCCTTTCTGGAGCATTAGCAACTGCCAATGCTCCTTAAGTTGATGGCAATACGCTGTTTTTACCATTTTAATGCTTGTAGTAAAAATGATTACATTGATATACGTTATGTGGTGTGTAAAAAATGAAAACAAAAAACATATACGCATTCCCGGTAGTCATAAAATATATAGAAAGGGTCTCGTTTGACGAGTCAGACGTGCACGTAGGCCCTTTGAAGCATTCTGTGGACTTTATTGTTCCTGAAGGAACGCCTGTAAAAGCAGCGCTCGGCGGCACTGTCGTCGACGTAAAAAACAGGTATAATATCGGCGGCAATGACAGAAGGCTTGAAAAGTACGGGAACTTTGTTGAAATAAAGCATGATAATGAAGAATATTCCGAATACGAGCACCTGGCAAAGGATATCCTTGTAGGGAAGGGTCAAAAAGTTAGAAAAGGACAAATTATTGGATACAGCGGAGCCACAGGATATCTTGCAAAACTTGGTCCGCACCTGCACTTTATGGTTGGCGTATACGGAAAAAATATTAAGCAGTATCAAACGCTTGAAATAAGATTTAGAAAATAACAACGGGTCTGTAGTCTAGCTTGGATATCTTTGGAGATCGAAGATCTCAAGATCCCCGAAAAACAGGTTTTTCGGCGAGGACGGAAGCTTGCGGACAACTTTCTTTTAGAAAGAAAGTTGATTAAGAAATCTCTTGAGAAAGTTCTTAAGGAAGTTCTTAAGGAAGTTCTTAAGGAAGTTCTTAAGGAAGTTTCTTGATCAAACTTCTTTCATAAAGAAGTTTGGTGAACAGCTTTAAACCCGGGTTCAAATCCCGGCAGGCCCATCGAATTCTTTAATAATTCTTTAATACTTATGGGATTAGAAGAATTCTTATGAAAA
This sequence comes from archaeon, assembly GCA_016191585.1. GTDB lineage: Archaea > Aenigmatarchaeota > Aenigmatarchaeia > GW2011-AR5 > GW2011-AR5 > JACPVU01. Next base: position 13,573 of record JACPVU010000058.1, on the reverse strand, counting down.
AACGCATTGCTTTGTTTGCCGTGAGCATAGCAGTATTCTTATATGTGACGAGCCTCTTCGGAATCGACGCTGTTTTTTCCATAATTGTCAGGAGCAATCTGTCGTACGTATTCATGGCTGTAATCTGCCAGGTCGTTATATTTGCTTTGTACGGGTTGCGCTTCAAGGTCATGTCTTCCAAATACAAAGACATGTCGTTCAAGGACGCTTTTTACATAACTGTAGTCGGCAATTTTGTGAACCTCCTGTCTCCTGTGGTGAGGATAGGCGGACAGCCGCTAATGATATATCTGGCGAAGGAAAAAATAGGAAGTGCAAAGTCGTCCGCGATTGTGCTTACAGATACAATAGCCGATATGCTTTCTTCCGTGCTGTTGGTTGTACTGACAGCGATAATATTTTACAGCATAATACCGTACCAGATAATGTACCCGCTTGTTTTGTTTTCTGTAATTACTATTGTGCTCATATTCGGCTTCACGAAGTTCTTCCTTTCAAAAGGTATAATCATGCGCTTTGTTGGCTGGGTCAAGAAAAAGTTTAAAAAAAGAAGATCAATATTCCAGGCCGACGTATTTACGAACTCGTTCAGGCATGTTCTTGAGGACAAAAAAATCATGCCAGCAGGGATGGCTATATCTTTCGTTGTAAAATTCTTTGAAATGCTGCGCATGTGGCTGGTGTTTCTGGCGATAGGAATACCTCTCTCGGGACCGATGCTCCTTATAGTGTGGTCGTTCATGCTGGTTATAGTAATGATTCCGTGGCTGCCGGGCCATCTTGGATTGTTCGAGTTCAGCGCATCATCCGCGTTCATATTGTTAGGCATTGTGCCACAGCAAGCCGCAGGCGGCGTTGTGCTTGACAGGCTGATATCGTTCTGGTTCGTAATAGTTTTCTCGCTCATAGTCATATGGGCGTCGCAACACAGGCTGGGCGAACTCATGAGCAAGTCAAAGCGCAGGTAGTGCTCTAACAATATTTATACGTTATAGTTCATGTTTTACCATGGACATACTTCTGATTATTGCACAGGCACTATGGTTCATATGGCCCGCATACTGCGCGAATGCTTTCCCGCCTGTCGTGAGGGGAAAAAGACCGGTTGATTTCGGGAGGCTTCTCGGCGGAAAAAGAATATTAGGGGACGGGAAGACCATAGAAGGCTCGATAGCAGGAATAATCTTCGGCATAATAATAGGCCTTGTGATGATGGAGATATACAAACTGATACCATTGCAGTACGGCGTTTATCCATTTTCACTGCAAATACTTTTCCTGCTAAGCTTCGGCGCAATATTCGGCGACATGGCAGGTTCGTTCATAAAAAGGCGTATCGGACTCAAAAGAGGGGACCCTGCTACGCTGTTAGACCAGCTGGGATTCTTGATATTCGCCGTGGCATTTGCCGGAACAATACATCTTATCGATATTTATTCATTGATTATTCTCCTGGTACTGACGCCGCCGATACATATCGGCGCTAATGTTTTCGGGTTTATAATCAGGCTCAAGAAGCACCCGTGGTAACAGCTTAGAAGAAGCTTTCTACAAAACCAAGACCATAGAATCCTATATATGCGAGTGCTATATGAAGAACAATCTTTCCAGCGATCATTGCAATGACAAACTTCTTTATGTCGTACCTTATTGCGCCGCAGAAGATCCCGATTATTTTGTCTGGCAGGGGTGTAACAGCAAATATGAATATAACTACCATACCGAGATTTTTGCCGAACATTTTCCTTATCAGCTTCATCCAGCCTCTCTCCTTTTTTGAAAGTTTTTTCTTTGACATCTTTTTGGCGCCGTAATATACGCCGAACCCTACACCGTAGCCGACAAGCTCGCCAAAAGCTGCGCCTATACCTGCCACTATGCCAACAATAAACGGATTGAGAATAGCTCCTGCTGCTATGACAAGAAGGAAGGATGGGAACGGTACAAATGTAGCAGCAGTTCCTATGAAAGAAGCAAGAAAAACGCCAAGATAGCCAAAAGTATATACTAGACCAAGAAAAAACGACAGGTCAATCATATAAGATATCTTGGATAGAATGTTTAAAATACTAGATGCCAGCGTGAAGGATATCATCACGAACTGACGTACTTAGTACGTCTTGCTGTTTGATGATATCCTTAGCTAGAGCTATTATCCTCTGATCTCTCACGCTGACATCCAGTATAGTGTTTAAATCATTTGAAACAAAATCATTAGCATGTACAAGCAGGTCATCGTAGTGCGCAGTGATTTGAAAATGGGCAAAGGCAAAATAGCTGCACAATGCGCGCATGCTTCTGTCTCTGCACTGGACAAGGCAAAAGATACGATAATAAAAAAATGGAAAGAAGACGGACAGAAGAAGGTTGTCGTCAAAGTGAAGAGCGAGGAAGAAATTCTCATTATAAAAAAGGAATGTGCAAAATCAGGGCTGCCGTGTGCAATGATAAAGGACGCGGGCCGCACGCAGCTTGAACCAGGAACAATAACTGCTATAGCAATAGGTCCTGATGAAGATGAAAAAATTAACAAGGTCACAGGCCATCTGAAAATTCTGTGATAAATCGGTTTTTAACTGCTTCTTACAATTGTTTACAATGAAGTATGTTTTCTTGAAAAAGCCAAAAGGTATCGGCGGGAAGATTTTGTCTCCCGATGATTTCTACGTAGAAGAGGCGCTCGACAAAAAGTTCTTCAGCAAATTTGAAAGGACAGGAAGCGGAATGGAAAAAATAACAGGCCCGTATTCTCTTTACACACTGAAAAAGAAAAATATGACAACCGACCGTGCAATAGATATGATTGCAAGAAAGCTAAAAATAAATAAAAAAGACATAGGTTACGCCGGGCTGAAAGATAAGTTTGCGGTCACAAAACAGTTCGTAACAATGAAGAACGCCGGTGAAAATGATTTTTCTATTGACAACATAGAAATGAAATTTATATGCAAAACCAACAGGCACATTTCAGTTGGCGACCTTATAGAAAATAAATTTATCATAACACTCAGTAATTGCTCCAACATGGGGTTAATAGGAAAGCACTTGGAAAGAATAAAAAAATCCGGCCTACCAAATTATTTCGGCCCGCAGCGATTCGGAATTCATAACAACAACCAGGAAATAGGAAGGCTTATAATAAAACGCAGGTTCGTGGATGCGATCGACCTCATAAACAAGATATATGGAAAAGATTTTCCTTCGCTGAAACAAGTCGAAAAGTCGAGGCTAAAGTTTTTTCTGCATTCGTACCAGTCGTGGATATTCAATGAGACACTAAAAAAATTGGTGAAAAAAAATCTTGCATCCGGTGAGGCTGCAATTTTTGGGAGTGGCACGAAGCTGTCCTCCGGTGAAATCGACAAAATAACAAAAAATATTGTAATAAATGAAAACATCACAGAAAAGGATTTTTCAATAAGGGAACTCGGGTTGTCGTGTGCTGGCGGAAGGAGATCCGTAATTGTAAAACCAAAGGATTTGAATTACGAAATATCTGGCAAGAAATTGAAAATATCATTCTCGCTTCCAAAAGGCAGCTACGCAACGATTTTACTGAGCTATATCCAATAGAAAAGCCCGTAGATATTTATGCTTCAGATATGATGTGTTTATAATGGACGCAAGTATTATAGTGCCCGCCTTCAACGAGGCAAAAAACATAGATACCGTGTTAAAAGAGATAAAATCTGTCGGGGATTATGATGTCATTGTCGTAGATGATGGTTCAACAGACGGGACAGGAAAAATAGCAAAAAAACGCGCACGCGTAATAACAATAAAAAAGAACAAGGGCAAAGGCCACGCGTGCAGGACAGGCGCCAAAGCTGCTAGGTTTCAGAACCTTGTCTTCATAGACGGCGACGGCCAGCTGCCTGCAAAATACATACCTCTTTTCCTGAAAAAACTCAATGGATGTGATCTTGTAGTAGGAAACAGGCCTAAAAAATACATACCACTGCAGCGCAGGATCTCCAACAAATTCGCGAGTGTTATCATAAAAAAAATAACAAAAATTGATATGGGCGATTGCCTGTGCGGGCTCAGGGCAATAAGAAAAAAAGATTTTGAGAAACTGAAGCTAAAAAAAGACAGGTACGAATTCGAGGGCGAGACGATAATAAAGGCGGCCAAAAATAATTTTCGTATAAAAGACGTATCAGTAAAGGTGAGATACGACAGATACACGGGCATGCCGTTTGTACAAAGCATGAAAGTCGCTTTTTATCTATTGAAAGAGGTCGTGTTCTGAATGTTTAGTAGTATTATAGCTGTCCTATTTTCGGTAGTTCCCGGCGTAGAAGCAATGTGGTCAAGTGCAATGCTGATATGCCTGGACGCAGAATATATGATACCGCTGGCTATCATATTAAATTTCGCTGCTACTGTGGTATTTCTTGAAATAGTCGACAGATACGGACTGCCGCGAAAGGTGGAAAGTTTCATAGAAAGAAAAGTGAATAACAGGATTAAAAAATTTGAGAAGTGGTTTTCCAGGTATGCGTATGTTGTCATATTCATACTAGTGGGCCTTCCGTTCACTGGGGTCGGGTCCTATACAGGTGCATTCATAGGACGCGTCCTTGGCCTGAAAAAGCCGCTGCTTTTTGTTTCAATATTGCTCGGTATTATACTATCTGTTACATTTTCGTATATGATAATCTACGGCGTAAACACCATAGGCATCAGGTGTGATTATTACAAGTAGGCGTTTTAGATGAGCAACGAGAAAAAAACCATAAAGAAAGAGGCTGTCATCATTGCGGCCATCCTTCTTCTATCATTATTTCTAAGGTTTTATCCGGCTGTCACAAACGAATTTCCAAAGGGCAGCGACTCGTATTTCCACATAAGGGTTGCCGAAGAAATTGAAAAAAACGGTTCGCTTTTTATCAACGACCCGCTCACCGGAACAGTCAACAACTATCCGCCGCTGTTTCATGTGATGCTTTCTGTATTATTCCGGTTGTCCGACCCGTTCACTGTAGCTAGATTCATAGGGCCTGTGCTTGGTTTTATCTCCATGGTTGTGCTGTTCTTTTTTGTTTCTTCGATGTTCGGCAGGCGGGCTGCAATCGGCTCAACGTTCGTATACGGTATCGCGGTTGAAATAATAAATAAAGCTGTATTTACTATTCCGGAAGGCATAGGGTTTCTTTTAATTTTTCTGACTCTCTATGAATTCAACAAATACCTGAAGGGGAAAAAGAAAGTCCATTCATATATTGCAGTTGTGACTGCTACGTTAACGGCTCTTACGCACCCGCTTTCATTCATTATGCTGGTCGTATTTCTTTTCGCGTTTTTCACGGACTTGAAAAAAATAATTTTTGTGCTAATTATCCCTGCACTTGCAAGCGTTGTTTGGATATTATATACAAATTCCTTAGGAGCAATGACATCTATAATACCGACCAGCATAAGCCTTAACTACGTCTTCTTCGGATTTTCGCCTGTATTTTTTGCATTAGGTCTCGGGTGCATGGATACCATCGATAGCAGAAAGAAATACAATACTGGGAGCTTTCCAGGAATCGGTTAAAGACTACAAGCAGAGGAGACAGGACCTCTATGAAATATTCACGTCTTCTGACAAAGCGCGTATAGAAGATATCATGAAAAAATATAATGCCGTATATATTTTCATCGACAAATACGAGGAAGATGCAATTTACAACGGAGCCGCGGCAAGGCTGACAAACATGTTTCCTGTCGTCTTTGAAAACAGATATTCACATGTATTCAGGGTGCAATAAAATGAAAGACCAGCGGAAAATACTTCTGATTTTTATAGCGTCGCTGATACTGTTTAGCACGCCTGTCTTAGTGAGATGGCAGGTATACGGCAACCCATCGTACATAGGCACACCGACGTTCATGCACGCCAGGATTTCGCAGTACATGATTGAAGGAAAATTCAACTGGTACGATCCATTAAGCTACGGCGGCAGGCTGTATACTTATCCGCCGCTTTTCTCGATTTGCCTTGCACTCCTAGGAATATTGATAGGACTTGGCGCAGCAAGCATTGTATACGCACCTATCTTCGGCGCTGTCGGCGTTGTTTTCTTCTACCTGATAGCAAAATTATATCTGAAGAATCATGCATTACTGGCTTCTGTAATAATGATGCTCATTCCTGTGACGATATTTCTAAATTCCCATATATCGACAAGGGCGCCGGGTGTGGCGCTCGGGCTGGCTGCGATGTACATAATAATGAGAAAACAAAATATAATGAGAAAACAAAAGGCGGGCAAACCGGATATTCTATATTCAGGGGTCCTGCTTGGCATATCATTCTTGTTTCATCCGGAGTCGGCAATAATATTTCTAGTTGTAATTTTCATCTACATGTTTTGCAAAAACAACGCAAAGAATTTTCTCAAGATAGCTGCTATTTCGATTATCATAGCACTCGTTTGGTATGGACCTTTCTTGGCCAGTAATGGTCTTCCTGGAAAAAGTCTTATCTACGATGAATACAGGGACCAGAGATACAGCCTGGAGTCGCCTACACTAGGAAACTACTTCCTGGAGATAGACCACGCTGGAATGTTGAGTTTGCTTGTAGCCGCGTTCTGTGTGCTTGGTTTCATAGTGAAAAAGGATAATTTTATGAGATACTGGATCATATTCGCGTTCCTGCTGACTCTGGCTTTCGAAAGATTTTTCATCTACATGCCTTTTCCTCTCGCTATCTTGGCTGTGTTTGGTTTGGAGTATGCAAGAAAAAAACTGAACAAAAAGATGTTCTCGGCGTTATTGATAATATTCCTGGCGTATACAGCATTTTTTGGTTTCGTGAAAGTTGCGGCATTTGCCAATGACTATCCAACAATACAGCAATACGATGCACTCATGTGGCTGAAAGAAAACACACCGGAAAACGAGACTATATTGTCGGGGTGGCAGTTTGGACACTGGATTTCCGGCATATCAGAAAGAAAAAATTTCATGGACGGCTATGCAGAATACGCACCAAACGTAGACGAAAGGCTGAAAAAACTCCATGACTTCTACTCAGATTGCAAGATACCTGAAGGCTATGGAATACATTATGTATACATGGAAGACTGGTTCGTGAAGGAAATGAACATAACGTGCCTCAGCAAATTCCAGCCGGTCTACGACAACAATTATATTTACGTTTATAAATTCAGCTGATGCTGCGACTCTTACTTTAGTTCCCGCTTTTCTTGTTCCATTTGTTCTTCACGGATTTTCTTGAGAATGCTTCATAGATAAGAACAGCGGCTTGCACAATCAGCAGTAGCCAGTAGTACGGAAATATCACTACGTACGCGGCAAAAGTGCGCCACGTAAAGCCGAACTTTATCGATGAAATGACAAAATACAAAAACGAGAAAAACCACGACAGTATGATAGAAGCAAGCAAAAATGTAAGACCATACGCACCTGAAATGATGTTTCGCAGCAGGTCGAATATGCCGTAAAGCGTGAACCACTTTATAACGAATTCCAACGACGCAAATGAAAGGAAGCTCCCTGAAGCAAACTGGCTTGCGTAATTAAACGAAAACCAGTATATGGCAAAAGGCATGTACAGTATGGCAAATGCGTACCAGAACAGGTGCATTGGAAACGCATACGTACCGACTAAATTCATTTTTCCTGAAAAAATTATGTCAGAATGTTTTTTTGCGACCTGGACTGAACCGCGGCCCCACCTTATCCTCTGCCTTACCAAACCAGTGAGCGTGGAAGGTACAGACGTGAATATGGACGCCTTTGTCATCACTGCATGAAAACCCGCTTTTCTGAGCCTTATTGTTATATCTATGTCCTCTGTGAGCGTGTCGCCTGTAAATCCGTTTATTTTTTTTAATGCAGTTTTACTAAAAGCTGCGAAGCCCGGAGTCACGTAGGTTGAATTCACCTTGTTGCATATATGCCGCCATCCCGACGATACAATATAGTCAACGTCCTGGAACCATGTGAAAATCCCTTTTCGCCTTGCTCTTATCACGCCAGACGACGCAGCTATTCTTTTGTCTTTTAATGGATGGACCAGCAGCATTAACGAAGATTTTTCTATGAAAGAATCAGCGTCGAGGTAAGCTATTATGTCAAACCTTGCTCTCCTGATGCCGTAATTCAACGCATTCGCTTTTCCTGAATGGGGGATCGAAAAAAGCCTGACGTTTTTGTATTTCTTTGATAAAGATCTGACGACGTGGGCTGTTTTGTCTGTTGAACCGTCGTCTATGACAATGATATCTTTCTTGTTTTTGTATCCGGCGTCTATAACGCTGTTTATCGATTCGCTGATAAATTTTTCCTCGTTGTGGGCAGGAATAACAATAGAAACGGGCGGGCAGTATTTGTCGGTATATTTTTTTCCTGGCAGCAGGAATATTGAAACAGCTACCAAATGCACAGCTGCCAGAATTGCAAACAGGAATGCCAAAAAAAGTTCCAGCATCTCAAACACTTTTTCTCAGATAGTTAGGCTGGTCCAGCGCCAACAGAAAGTCGTCGTTACCCTTCTTCTGTATCATGGTCCAGTACATGTTCTTTCCAACAAGCGCTTTTAAAACGCCGTGACACACGCTAAGCGAGACTAATATTCCTATCGTAAGTGCAGAAAAGAACACTACAATAACTGATCTTAGCTTATTTTCTTTTGACAAAGCTACAATACCAGCGAACGTGAAACCTGAAGCTAAGACAAAATTTACAGCCACTTCTGTAACCATGCGCATAACGTTGATTGTAGATGGCTCGCCTGTCATGAAAGAGACAGCACCGAAAAACATGAACGCAACGAGGAAGAATGATGAAACATAGCCCAACATTGTTGCTATCATAAGAAACTTCTGGAGTGGCGAGAACTTTCCGAATAGTATTTCTTTTTTATGGTCGAGGAACGCCTTCATGTTGCCGTATGCCCATCTTCGCTGCTGCGTCCTTAAGCTGCGCACGTTGTATGGAACTTCTCCTGATACTTCAAGGTCGTGGATGTAAAATGTTTTGTATCCTTTTGTGAGCGCGCGTACAGAAAATTCGACGTCCTCTGTCACGCTCCCTTCCTGCCAGCCACCCAGTTCTACAAGCGTGCTTTTTCTTACTGCTTCTCCTGAGCCGAACAACAATGAAACGTTGGCCGCGCTGTTTAATCTGGCGAGAAGGTTGTGATAAACCATTAGTATTGTACTTGCAAACTTTGAAGTCGGGCTCTGTTCCATGTTCATGTAGGACCATTTTGCCTGGACGCATGCAACTTTCTTGTCGCCAAAAGGCTCGACTATGCGCTTCAAGAAATCTTTTGGCGGGACAAAGTCCGAGTCGAATATCACGATTACTTCTCCCTTTGAATACTGAAGCATGTTGTTAAGGTTGCCTGCCTTGAATCCTGTATTCGAGCCGCGCCTGATGATCTTTATCTTATTCTTGTATTTTCTGGCAAAATCGTCTATTGATTTTGACACATTGGAATCAGGGCTGTCGTCGCCTATTATAATTTCATATTTGTTCTTTGGATAGTCCATTTTCATGCACTGTTCTGCGCACCTTATTGCAACCGGTTCGTTGAAAGTAGGTATCTGTATCGTCACAAAAGGCGTTTCCCCTGTTTTTTTGCTCTTTATTTTTTTCAGAGAAAAGAATCCGGTTATGCCTATCAAATAGAAGAATATGGAAAAGACGGCGACTGGTATCACAAGTGCGTTAAACAGGAACAGCGATACGTCGTGTATGAAAAATTTGATTAATATCAGTTCTATCATTATGTAAACCTCTATTGACTGTGTTACTATAACGTATAAATTCTTTTCTTTTTATAGTTGGATATCGTCAACTTAAGAGTGATTAACTATTGTTAATCACTCAGAAACAGCTATTATCGGATAGATAGCTGGTAAGTTGACAATGTTTATAGCTGGTTGCAATGAAGATATTATTAAAGGACTCTGATTTGTTCTTCCAGTCAAGCAAAGAAGACATGAAGAAAGACTTTATACAGGTAGTTGTATTGACGTTGGTGTTTTCGCTTCTTACAACAATAACAATTTTTGAGGGCCTGACAACTGTAAAACCTGCGTTCGACTTTATAGAGAGCTTTGTTGCAATATTTCTTTCCTCATTAATCGGCATTCTGATAATCACTGCTGTATTGACTGAAATAATATTCAAAAAAATCAGCAAAAAGACTTTCAGTAAAACATTATTCGTAATAGGTTATGCTGCAACGCCGACGTTTGTCATTGGTTGGATACCCCACGGCGTCGTGAAATTAATAGCAATAATATGGTCTCTTATCTTTGTTTTCAATGGTTTACAGGTTGTTATGAAGAAACCGCAGAAAGACGCAGCGCTGCTGGTCGTTGTTCTTTGTATAATTCTAGTTGCACTGACGCTTGTTTCACAAAACTATCTTATATCGCCTATATAATTCTCATGAAAACCCCATAAAACACTAAGTTTCAACACTAACGAAAATTGGATTTTGCCTGTTATTAATATTTAATGGCTATCAATTATTATAGATGAATATGAAGAACGATAAAGAAAGGTTCGAAAAAGTTTATTTTAATTTGCCAGAAGCAGAGAAGAAACTTGCCATTGTAATTATAAATGAAAAACAAATAACATGGGATGAAGCATACATTGAAATAAAGAAAGATACAGAACTTGGGAAGTCGATTATCGAAAAGCTTATTAAACATGACATAATATAAACTATCAATAAAAAGGTGGTATTATGGATAGCGAAGAACAATGGCAATTAGTTAAATCACGAATCCAAGAAATGCCGCCTCACATGAAAATATCCATAGGTAATACAGAATACAATAAAGATGACATATTAGAACATGTAGAAAAAAGGGACGAAATAGGCAAGCTTATTTTTGAAATTGAAATGACTTATTTAAAAATGTTAAAAACTTTATAGTATGATGCCAGAAAAAATTTTGATAACAAGGCCGGATCACGATGATACTACTTTTTACTTATATGAATGGTCCAAAGAAGTAAAAAATCTTGCAGAAGATTTAGGCAAAGATGTACTTGATCTAAGAAAAGAACGTGCAACGAGAAAAAATTTCGAAAGCATGATAATGAAAAACAACCCTCTTCTTCTATTTCTAAACGGGCATGGAACCTGTGATACATTATGTGGTTATAAAAACGAGACACTTTTAGATCTAAAGAATATGCATTTATTGAAATCTACAATTGTATATGCGAGATCTTGCAGAACAGCACAAATACTGGGGTTTCAATCAGTCAAACAGAATATTTCAAAAGCCTTTATAGGCTATAAGAATGATTTTATTTTTCCTTACGACGCAAGAAAAACAGCGACGCCAAGAAGAGATACATTATGCGAACCTATTTTGAGTTCGTCTAACCTTGTTATGATGTCGTTGATACGCGGTAAATCTCCAAGAGAAGCATTCAATATATCTCAACAATCTTATGATTTTTTTATTAGAAAATGGATTAACAGCATAGAAATAGAAGCTCCGCATGTATTGAAATTTCTTATATGGAACAAAGTCAATCAAGTTTGTATCGAGAACTAATTGTATGTTCAGTTGATTTTAGAACATTTTATACTGAACATACAGTATAGCAGGTTCAATAAAAAGTTCCGATATCATTCGAACCTACTATAATTGCTATTTTATCTTCAAACATCTTACGGGAGTTTCTCAACGCCTATAATCGTCAGAACAAGACGGTCAGCCGCGAGTGTCAGGTTCTTGTAGTTCATTCCCTGAACATAGACAGTGTTGTTACTGAGACTGACAGAGTTCTCTTTGGCATTAGTGTTCGGACCCTTTATCCAGATAATAACGTTCTGACTTTCTGTCCTGTTTATCCGGTCTGTTGTTGAATTGTACCATTTGTCGCCGATAAAATAATACGTATTGAAGTTTACTATCCTGCCGTTGTACACCGAATAAGTTTGTGTTTTTTGCACTATGTTGAAAAGCGTTGTCTGGAAGTAAGCGTTGTCTTCGCTGCTTGAGCCGTCAAAAACCATGTCGATGTTCTTACTTGATAAAATTGCGTACCTGATCTGGCCGCTGTCTGATATCGGATACAACAATGCCTGCTTCACCGGGTTTGAGAAAGTATATACAATTGGCTGGTCCGGCAGCTGCAGCTCGGTTGCGTCGTCGTTATTATTATTCGGGTTTTGCTGCGTGCAGCCTGATATTGCTACTACGAGCATAATAACAATCAGAAAAATTATTTTCCTCATTTTTATTGCACCTTTTGGTTTACCTGATAATTGATTTTCCAATAAGCTTAAAAATCGTATACATTTACTTGGTTTGACAACTGAATCAAGTGATATTCGATGATATTTTTCTATACTGACGTCTATGCACAAAAAATGAAAATGAAAATAAAAAGAAAAAAGAAAAGGAAAAAAGTTCCCTTCTCTTATTTTTCAGCTATTTATGCGGTTGTTGAAGATATGACACCGTTCTTCCAGACAGCAAGCATCTTGCCTGTCAGTTCGCTCGTGTGAGAGTCGTACTGCTGCAATACATTTGCTACGGTTCTTGTGTCAGCTGCCGAGTAACCTGCAACTACAAGAGCTGATTTGCCTGTTGCGAATGCATCAGATACCAGCTGCAGTATTGCGGTTCCCTGACCTTCGGTTGCCCATCTGTTTCCGTCCCATGTCTTGTTTGACGTTGCCAAGTCTCTTACCAATGTGTTTACGACCGGTCCGCCAACCAGGATGAGGTTCTTTGTGGTCTTGTCAGCGTCGACAACTTCCTTGTCCAGTTTTGCCAAAGGTGTTTTTATCGGGTTAGGTGTTTTCACCGTTGATCCGCTGGTCGTTGTGCCCTCGCTGAATGTTGCGTCCTTGGCCAGTGCTGCTATGTTTGCCGACACCTGCAAATCTGGGTAGTACAGCCAGACTTTGTCCTGGCTTGATGTCCAGTGTTTTGCAAATGTACCGTATTTGTCAGCTGCGTAGTTTATGTTCGAATCGCTGCCCAACGATATCTCCGAAGCCAGTACGTCCGAGAAGCTCAACGAGTTTATTGATGCCTGGTTGTTGCTTCCTGATGCTTCTGTACTCAAAGATACTGTTACAGTGTTTATGTCCTTGTTGTCGTCCTCTTCTTCTACGAAGACTATTGCTGGTTGTGACAGACTCGTGTTGCCTGAACCACCAACTACTGATAGTGTTGCAGCGGCTGCACCTGTACCAAGAAGGCTGTATCTCAATCCGCCGTTAGCGGTCTTACCAAGTGCAAATACTGCTGTATTAGCTGCGGTTGCGTTGAAGTTACCTGTGGTCGCGTTTAGGCCATTTACACCTGTTATTACGGATGATGTTCCATCCTCATTTGTTGCAGCTGTAAAGGTCCATTTACCACCACCATCACTTCTTAGTGTCAAAGCGCCTGTTGGGAATTGTAGTGACGCTCCGTCTGTCAAAGTGACCGATACTGGTTTTGTTAAGGCAATGAATTGACCTTTCTGTCCTTTTAGTTTAGGGTATATTGTTTGGTATGTTCCAACAGACGTACTCGATGCTCCTGTTCCCCAGTACACTTTCAGTTGGTTCTGGACACCC
>JACPVU010000057.1 GCA_016191585.1 archaeon | reverse complement strand
TTCCCTGTCCAGCCAATCCAGGGATCCAAGCAGCGGCTGTCTCATCGTGAGCGATATCTTGCTTCTACCCTTGCCAAGAGATATTCCTACTATTCTGGCCCTTACTATGTCGCCTTCCTTGAGCTTGTTTCCGGTTTTTTTACCTACGAATACGGAATTCTTTGAATCATATGATATTTTATCATCAATTATCTGGCTCACGTGAATTAGCGCGTCTAATGGGCCTACCCTTGTGAACGCGCCAAATTCTGTTATATCCACGACTTCGCCTAGAACGATTTCATTGATCTCAGGCATGTAAGTGAGTATCTTGAAGTCGACAAGGTAATAAATTGCGCCGTCTTCTGGTATTATTTTTCCCTCGCCAACAGTCAGGATCTCTGTAACAGCGAGAAAAACACCTATATCAGGATTCAGTTTCCCTTCTATCTGTTCCTGCAAAGACTCTTTTACAGACTGGTTCAGGTCAAGCCCGAATTTCACCGGCGGCACTCTTACTTCATCTTTTATCGTCAGTATCTTGAACATTTTTTATCACTCTACATTAAGAAGAACCTAAGGTTCTCCTTATAATCTTGAAAAACTCTGAGTTTTTCGGGATCCCAGAAACCTTTGGTTTCTAAGATCTAGACTTAATTCTCTCCTAAGAGACACATTAGATTTGATTTCTGAATATCTTAATTATTATGTTCTCATAACTAATTGGAAATTTTAAAATCATGAAGAACATATTTTCATTGAAAGTATAAGTTTTAAAGCTTTGTTTTTGTCACAAGATATATGAATAACATAAATTATTGGCAAGAACTCATAATTGAGATTATAGTACTGATTATATTTCTTCAACCAATGTTTTCATTTGGAATCTTTACTGGTATAGGATATATTGTGGCTATTGTTGGAGCAATTAGGAATGGTTTGCTGTTTAAGAAACGCAATATGGGTAGAATGGTTGTTGGTGGGACTATCTTAACTTATGTGGCAGGTAAGATCTTTTTTATTGCAATAGGCTCTGAAAATATAGTTTCAATTATTTTGATATTTGTCATAGCATCCATGTTCTGGCTAAAAGGCTATTTCTGGAAAAAAGGAAACCCAATCTAAAAAAAGAAACCACTTATATGAACAACGGAGCCAAAACAAGCGTTATCGTTGCCAGCAGCTTGATCAAAACATGCAGTGACGGTCCTGCTGTATCTTTGAACGGGTCGCCGACTGTGTCTCCGACCACAGCTGCTTTATGAGCATCAGATCCTTTTCCACCAAGTGCGCCTGTCTCTATGTATTTCTTTGCATTGTCCCACGCGCCGCCGCCGTTGTTCATTACTATAGCCAATAAAATACCAGCTATTGTTCCGACCATCAGCAATGCCGCAACAGCTTCTGCTTTCAGCAGCAAGCCTACAACTATAGGAAATATTATCACGAGAGCGCCAGGCAATATCATGTTCTTCAGCGCGCCCTTTGTCGTTATGTCGACGCAGATGGCATAGTTAGGTTTCTTCTTTCCTGACATTATTGCTTTGTCCTTGAACTGCCTTCTGACCTCTTCTATAATATAACCGGCAGTTTTGCCTACAGCTCTTATTGCGAGACCGCTGAAAAGGAATACTAGCATTGCACCAAGAAGCGCGCCTATGAATACGGTTACTTTTGCTATGTCTACTGTTGTAAATGCTTGGCCTGTTATCGCGGATATCTCGTCCATGTAAGCAGCAAAAAGCAGGAATGCAGCCAAAGCTGCTGATCCGATTGCGTAGCCTTTTGTTAGTGCCTTTCGTGTGTTGCCGACAGCATCAAGTCGGTCGGTTTTCTTCGTTCTCGCAGCAGAAGCGGGTGACAGCTCAACGATGCC
>JACPVU010000056.1 GCA_016191585.1 archaeon | reverse complement strand
GCTTTGGTTCTCTTGTCAACAACTCATTAGGGAAATATATAGCAGCTATACTGACAGCTGAGAAAGGCGTTGCCGTGAACCTGAAGATAGACCCATACAGGATAATGCTGCAGACCATTGCCAAGACAGACGACGTGAAAAGAATTCTCCAAGAAGCAGAAAATTTCGAGAATGTGATAACTGCATCAGTGGAAAGATCGTCTACGTTCAAATGGCGGTTCATTCACGTTGCAAGGAGATTTGGAATAATATCAAGGTCAGCCAAGTATGATAAGATAAACATCAACAAGATAGTCGCGTCCTATGCAGATACACCTGCTTACAAAGAGACCATGCGTGAAGTGCTGCTGGAAAAAATGAACATGACAAATTCAATGGAAGTAATAGACGCCATAAAGACCGGCGACATAAAGCTGCACGTTTCTGAAGGTTTGAGTTACTTGGGAGAATTGGGTCTTGTGCAGCAGTTCTCTGAAGTGATGAAGCCGAGGATGCCTGAAGGGGAGATATTCAACGCCTTCAAGAAAAGGCTCCTGTTCACGAAGGTCCGCCTGCTTTGCACGAACTGCGGTGACTATACGCTGATAAGGAAAGTGAAGGACGTCGAGAAGCAGCCGGAATGCCCCAAGTGCACGTCGACGATGATGGCAATACTCAGGCCGAGGCAGATAGCAGCGCAAAATATTGTCAAAAAGAAAATAAAGAAGAAGCAGCTGACAAAAGAAGAGATGGAGGAATTCCTGACGATAAGAAGGTCTGCTGACCTTGTTGTTGTCTACGGTCGGCGCGCAGTCGAAGCACTGGCAGGCCATGGTGTAGGGCCTCAGACAGCCGCAAGGATCCTAGCAATGCTACACTCGGACAAGGAGAAGTTCTACAGGGACGTCCTTGCCGCGGAGAAACAATTTGCAAGGACGAAAATTTACTGGAAGTAATTACAACTGGGACGTCAGTTCTTCTGCCTTTGCACGGATGTCTTTTGCATTCATAATGTCCCTGCCAACAATCGCGATCCAGTTGTCACCCAATACTTTTGTTGCTTCAGAAAGATTACCACCCTGAGTAACAAATCCAGGGGAACCGAACGAAGGATCATCTACATATTCTGATATTATCTCTTTGTATATTTTTATCCTATCAATTTTATTTCCAGGCACAATGAAGTTGACAACGCCTTGTTTTGCCGCTCTTACGTACATCTCTTCAAAGGCTTTGTCGTCTATGTAACCACCCTCACTTCTTTTGTAGCCTTTGTGCGTCATTTCTCCGCCGACGAATACGTCTATACCATTTTGCAATAATTCACCAGTCCATCTCACCTGAGTGACAGGCCCGGATTGTGGAAATATTATAGCAGCATCTACTCCAGACCCTTTCATTACTTCTGCATAATTCAAGCCTGTGTCGGGTATGTCAGTCCCGGCTTTCTGATGGTCATAAATTATTTTTTTGTTTGGCGCGTATTTTCTCACTATTTCAACCACTCGCGGAAGAGAATACAACAACCCCAGCTGAAACCCTATTTTATAGCCTTTCACTTTTTCATTGTCAGCGGTTTCCTTAACTATCTGCTCGAATCTCTCCAAATCTGATGTCAACGTCCTGCGATAAATATTGTATCATTTCCAGTGCATTGTTTTTTGCATCACCAGCCGTCATTACGTCATCGATTATAATTTGCCGCGACTTGTCCGGGAGCTGAGAGCCTATTATGTATTCCTTTTGAAGCTGCAGTTTATCCTGCATGCCTGCTGATGTAGCATCGCCATATGTTTTCGGCTTATCGCGATAAGAAGAGTATTTTTTGTTGACGTTCTTCGTAGCAAGCCCAATTGCAACAGCAGGACCGAACGTATGACATTTTTGCGGAATGCCTATTACCCCATCAAAATCATCTTGTTTTAAATTAGAAAGAATAGCTTCTGCATAAGCTTCACCAAGACGAAGCAATCCATCACCGTCGTTTACACTATCAAGTTTCAGAAAATACGGCGACAATCTCTTACTTTTTAATTCAAAAGGTCCACCAATCTTCAATACTTCATTAGAAAGAAGAAAATCAATGAACTTTGCTTTGTAGTCATTCATTAAATCAACCTTTCATTTTAATTCGATAATGAAGTATAAATATCTGAAAGCAAAAAATCCCCAATTACATACGATGTTCAAAGAAATTACAAAGGATTTAAGCCTGCTTCTGAAATTAATCGCATGGAAAAAGAAACCGCGGATAATTACGTAAAAGCAGGGAAAATTGCAGCTGAAGTGAGGGAAGCAAGCAGAGATATAGTGACAGCTGGAAAAGGATATATGGAGATAGTTGAAAAAATAGAAAAAATGATCCGCGACAGTGGCGGCGAACCAGCGTTTCCTGTGAACATCTCAGTAAACGACATAGCCGCGCACCACACACCGACTAAAAACGATACGACAATCGTAAAAGATAATGACATCGTGAAGATTGACGTTGGTGTTCACGTCGACGGGTATATTGCGGATACAGCAGTAACCGTGAACTTAAACAAGGACTACATTGATCTTGTGAAGGCTGCTGAAAGCGCCTTGGAAGAGGCTATCAAGGTTGTGAAGCCCGGTGTGCTGCTTTCAGATGTGTCGACGGTGATAGAAGAAACGATAAAGGGATTTGGATACAAACCTATTGATAACCTCACAGGACACGGCCTCAATAGATTTGACCTGCATACAGAGCCAACTGTGCCAAATGTTTCTTTTGCAAGTGATTACACATTGAAAGAGAACCAGGTCATAGCAATAGAACCGTTCGCCACAGACGGCGGCGGCCACGTGAAAGACAGCGAAAACGTATTCATATTCGGACTCATAGAAAAAAAACCTGTCAGGAACGCGGAAGCAAGGAAGATCATAGATTTTGCAGACAGCCTGAACGGACTGCCTTTTGCAGAAAGGTGGCTACCAATAGATTCATTGTTCAAGATAAGGTTAGCATTGAGAGAGCTCAGGGAAAGGGGCGTTCTGCACGACTATTATGTGCTCCGCGAGGCAAAGGGTGGCATGGTGTCGCAGGCAGAACACACGTTGATAGTTAAAGACAAGCCAATAATAATAACAAAATAAAACTAATGAAATAGCCCGCAAATTTATGGGCTGAAAATATACAAAGAAATATATAAAGTTTGATAAACTAATAAAATCACAGTGATAATATGATAGC
This sequence comes from archaeon, assembly GCA_016191585.1. Taxonomy (GTDB): domain Archaea; phylum Aenigmatarchaeota; class Aenigmatarchaeia; order GW2011-AR5; family GW2011-AR5; genus JACPVU01. Next base: position 1,097 of record JACPVU010000056.1, on the reverse strand, counting down.
AATCGTTGACAACGGAAAAGGCGCCAACGAAATAGCAAGATTTATCCGTGGGTCAAAGGAAATCGTGAAACCGTCCGAGGCGCTTAAAGTCAAGACGTCGGGCTATATTCTTTCTGACGGCGACATGAAACACCAGAAAGACAACATAAAACTAATAGAAAAGTCAAACAAGCCTATACTCGGCATAGGCGCCGGGTATATATTCCTAGGTGCAGCATACGGGGCAAAACCGAAAGCCGGAAAGATAGAAAAGACAGATCATGTCAAGATAGAGCACCCATGTCCATTGACACTGGATCTGAAAAGAATGTTTGTTGTAATGCAAACGTGTAATCATGTATTTGCAGAACTTCCGGAAAACTTTACAGTAATAGCATCTTCTGCGAAGTATGAGTTCAAGATAATCAGCGAATCTGAAAAACCTTTCTTCGGCGTACATTTTAATCCTGAACTGGGTGGAGACGGGCCAAAGATAATAGACAATTTCGTGAAGTTCATAGACATCTGGGAAAAATACCACAAGTGACGGTAATTTATTTCTTAAGAATATAGAAGCTACAGGTCTTGTCAGGGCCTACGATTTTGAACCCCACACGTTTTACAATTATGTCAAAATCTCTTTTCGAAAATCTGAGCTTCATACTCACATCTCTTGATATTGTTTTGTTACCTTTCTTGATTCTGAAAACTCTTGCTATTGTATTCCTGTTTTCATGTTTTATTTCCATCTCAAGTCTATACCTTCCATGAAGTTTTGTCACCGGACGTACTATGGAAGGCTTTCTTAGACTGAATAACAGAAGAGAATTTTCTGACAAGTGATTGTATATTTTTCTAAGCGACGTCTCAACTTCATCCTTATTGCTCATATACGTCTCGGGTAATAATTTTCTACCAGCCCTGATCATAACTATAAAGCTGTCATGAGAGATACACGCATCAAAAACTTTGTTAATACCTGACTTCGCCACTTAGATGAGTATAAGAGAAGGTTAAAACTCATGTATTTGGTGAACGCATGAGAAATGTAACCTTCCCAATAGGTAGTGTAGCGATAATTGATAAAGCTGACGATTCGTTCAAGTTCTTTGATTTTT
>JACPVU010000053.1 GCA_016191585.1 archaeon | reverse complement strand
GACACATCAGGTCACTATGACGTTGCTGTCGGGCGCAGGGGCTACTGGCCTCACGGTGTCGACGAGAGGTGCCTCGGCGTCGATGCGAACTGCGGGCGCTTGCTTGCGCTTTCGGGCGATGGCTTCCGCCTCTTTCGGGGGTCCGGCCCGGAGGGCCCGAAAATTGAAAAGGAACTCGTGGAGAAACCAGTAGTGGAAACTCCGGTTGCAGAACTCGTACAGCAGCTTGATCCAGCGCAAATAGAACAGGCATTTCTGGAAAGAGTAAGATCAGACTACAGATCAATGACGCATCCAGACTTTCTGAAGAAATACGACTTTTAATTCCTTTATTCCAAATAATTTCTATGCGACCTCCTCAATCGGGGGGGGGGGCAAAATACAAAGCACCCTCTCTTAGCAGTTTATTTCTTAGTAGAAATCTAATTTCTGTTTCATTCTCCTGGCCATCGTCAACTACACATCAAAGTAGCGAATACACCAAACAAAAACCGCTCTGTGCAGTTGACGGACCCCCGAACTACACGCCTGGTCATAGCCGAAGCTCTGCCTTGCGTAGAGCTGATGACATAAAATACAGCGGCAAGATTCGTCAAGCCGCAGTGAGGGCAAACAATATGTTTGTCTTTGATGAACAGGCTACAAGGTTGCTGTCGAGCGCAGGAGCAACTGGCATCACGATGTCGATAGCGCTTGCAAAACAAACGCTAGCAGATACGAGAGGTGCCTCAACGTCGATCTGTGCAAAAAACAAAAAGACGCTTTCAGCGTCAATCGGTTTTCACAGAGCGGAAATGCGAACTACAGGCGCTTGAATGCGAAATCTTTCCGAAAGAAAGACGCAAATTCGGACGATGGCTTCCGCCTAATAGTCCGGAATGGCCAGGACTTCATAATGACTGAACTATACGATCAATTATGTTTAATGAAAAATTTGCGTAGGGCTTACAAGAAAGCACGCAAAGGTAAAGGCATCAAATGGTATGTTCGAGAATTTGAGAGCGATCTGGAAAAGAACTTGTTGCAGCTACAAAAAGAGCTTCGCAGACAGACGTATGAACCCAGACCAATGAAGACATTCACTATACGCGATCCAAAGACACGAGTCATTTCCGCTTCTGCATTCCGGGACAGAGTTGTTCATCATGCTTTGTGCAATATTATAGAGCCGATATTTGATAAAGCGTTCATCTATGATTCTTATGCAAACAGGAAAGACAAAGGCACACATGCAGCACTTGAAAGATTCGACTATTTTGTCAGGAAAGTATCATTGAACGGCAAGCTTCTGTCGAAGGCTAAAGATAACAATCAGGTCTACGGCTATGCTTTGAAAGCAGATATCAAACACTATTTTGACTCAGTAGATCATGATGTTATGATGCATGCCATAAGCAGAAAAATCCATGATGAGAAAGTGCTTTGGCTCATAAAGAAAATTCTTGATAACCATTTCACGAAAGGCAAAGGAATGCCTATAGGAAATCTGACAAGCCAGTTCTTTGCGAACGTCTATTTGAATGAACTAGACTATTTCGTGAAGCACAGGCTGAAGGCAAAATACTACATCCGCTATGTTGACGATTTTGTCATACTCGATGCTTCGAAAGAAAAGCTTGAGTCATACGAGGTAGCGATAAATGAATTTCTGAAATCAATAAAGCTAGAATTGCATCCGCAGAAATCCAAAGTCGTTCCGCTGCAGAAAGGCGTCAAGCTTTTGGGCTTTAGGGCTTTCTACAAGTATAAGCTGCCGAAAAAAGGCAATGTAAGGAGAATCAGAAGCAGAATCGACCATTTTATTGACTTATACAAGGATGGTGTAATTGACAAACCTTCAATCTTTGAGAGCGTAGAAGGATGGAACGCTTATGTTGTCCATGCCAATTCTTACAAGCTCAGAAAGCGGATAATGAGGAAACTTAGGAAATCTCTTCGGGACAAAGTGTCACAAGCGTCATCGTCATAAAGGATGTCAAAATTTCTCAAAAAGTGTGTCAAATCTCTGACACCCTTGCGACACTAAACCACTTACAATGTGTCGTTTTGCGACACTTGATGCCAAGGGTGTCCATGTGGACACATAAATGCCAAAAAGGGTGTCCTTTTAGGGACACCCCTTGCAAATCGGACTGTGTCAAGTGTCCTAGAGACACATAATTGCCAAAAATGTGTTCTTTTTAGGACGCATTGTAAGCTTATTCTACTTTTCTGTACAGAATTTGTTATGTCAAAACTTTTCCAGTGTCCTGAATGCAAACTCTTTTACAAGGATAAATCTATTGCTGAGGAATGCAGAAAATGGTGCGTCAAACATAAGTCATGTAATCTGGAAATCATTAAGCACGCTGTAAAGAAACATTAGTTTGTCCTGACCTTTTCCATCAGCAATCTTTCATTTTCAATCTCGGCTACCTCTTCTTCAAGGACCTGACGGACGCGAGGCCGCAGAATCAGAAGGTTCATGAGCTCATTTATCTGTTTTCTCTTCTCCTCGAGCTCCAAGGCAGTTTTGAGGTCAAGCACGCATAAGCACTTGTTGCAAATCCTGTTAGTAGCTGGATTGACTTCTCCACAACGCACGCATTTCTTAGGCCTCAGAACTGGTTCCTTCTTCTCTTTCTCAGGCAAGATGCCATTCATTTCAAGATATTTTTGCTCAACGTCATCGAAAGCGAGATGAGAATAAACGTCAGCCATCTTGGAGCTTCCGGTCCAGCCAGCATGTTTTTTCAGATAAAGCTCGGAATATCCGTTCTTAACAAGTTCTGTGAGCTGAGTATGTCTGAATAAATGACAGAACTTCTACAAATTCATTGTTGATTGACTTGAAAATGGCTTTGTATTCTTTTACCAATTTTTCAAGTAGACGTTTTCTACACTCTTCAACATTGTCTTGCAATAAATCAATTCCATATAGACTTCCAATGACAATTACAGAATACTTCTCATACTCGTGCTGGCTTTTTTTATAGTTCCTTTTGAGAATAGATAATTTTCTGTTTAGGATTTCAATCAAGAAGTTTCCAGTGCCGCACGCCGGTTCTAGAAATCTTGAGTCTAACCTCTCAGTTTCATGCTTAACCAAATCTAGCATGTCGTTTACTTGTTTTTCATGAGTGAATACTTCACCGTGATTTAATACACGATGTTTTGATTTTATTTGTTTTGTCATATGCTCTCCCGTAAACTTTCTGATGTTTGTCTTAACAAGAGTTTATTATGTATTTTCTTAAACACTTCAAATGGTTATACCATCAAAAGAAACAACCAGAGCGGGAGAAATATCAGTTTTCCGTCTTTTTCTAGTTTGTCAACGGTAATAACAAGGCCGAATGGCGCCTGGTCGTTTTCTACAAATTCTCTGATTGTTTTGACATCAGGCCTATCTATTCGGTTTCTGTATTTTACTTCTATAGGAAGCACGTGCTCCATGCAATCCAGAATTATGTCTATCTCATCGCCGTTTTCTCTCCAGTAATACATATCAGGCCTGGCTTTGTTGGTAAGATTGAATTTCAGCCTGAGGCAATGGTTGAATACAATGGTTTCCACTAGCTTACCCAGCTCATTTCCGTCTTCGATAACAGATGAAACAAATGAATTGTTTATTACGTTCCGGAGACCTACGTCATTGAGATAGAATTTCTTGACTTTCTTCTTCACAAGCTTGCTTTTGCCGTGGCGAAAATTCTCCGAGACAGAAATTATGAATGTGTCGCGCAGAAAGCTCATGTAGTCTTTAATTGTGGCTGTGTTGTTCTCATCTAGATCTCTGGCCATTGTTTCAATGTTAACCATTGATGACGTATTTCTTGATAAATAAACAAGTATGGCTTCCATCAACTGGGGTTTTCGTATGGAATATGTCTGCTTGATGTCGGCATAAATCACGTCTCTGTAATTTGTTGTAAGGCTTTCTATACATTTCTTAAAATCGGGTTCTTTTACGATTCTCGGATAGCCACCCTTGATTATGTAATTAGTCAGAAGTGCTTTGAAGTATGGCTCTTCAAGCGCAAACTGCTTGTATGCAGCTTGGAATTTTGAATATAATTCGGCTACATCATCTTCTGAGATATCTTTTTTCTTCAGGATATCTACAAGATTATCTCTCAGTATTTTCTTGGTCGATGTGATATACTGATAATCCTTCTCTGTAGAGAATTTATCATATCTGGCTGTTTCCACGAACTTGAACGGAACAAGGATCTGATTTATAGCCCTACCGACAAAAGTCTTTGTGCTGTCCATTATTATTTTCGCACTTGACGAGCCTGAAATAATAAACTTGATTTTCTTGTTGATGTCATACCAGCTTTTCACGCTCTGAGTCCAATTTTCTATTTTCTGCACTTCGTCAATCAAAACAAAAATTCTATAGTTTATGCTGCTAATTTCCTCCTTTAGTACGTACTCCTGGTAGACCTGCAGAGAGTCCTCGATAGGCGATCTGGATGCGGCATTCAGTCCGGCGTTATCAGCCCTAATAAAAAATATTTTCTTTGGATCTTCTACAGCAAGAAGATGCTCTACAAGCTGCTCCATCATGGTTGTTTTGCCTACCTGTCTGGCCCCGACAAGTGTAACTATCTCTGTGTCGTCCAGACGCTTTTTGATTGCATAGAAATCCAGCCGCTTAAACGGCTCTACGTTCTCTATTTTGTCAGCTTCCCACCATGGATTGAATACTCTGAGTATTCTCAGTATTTCTCGACTCTTTTCTATGTCCATTTATATCACTTATATGTTGTTTATTTAGTAGAATTATACTATCTATAAAGTATTTAAATCTTAGTTTTATACAATGTATACATAGATTAAATATATTAGTTTTAAGTCTGTTTTAGGCTGTGGGACAGAAATAGTGCCTAATTCTTTACAATAATTACATACGCTCTCTTTCCAATGTACTTCTTTTGGGCGTCTATCTTTGCTGAGTTGCCGAAAGGTGTTATCTGTTTCTCGTAAATAACTTCTACTTTTTCT
>JACPVU010000052.1 GCA_016191585.1 archaeon | reverse complement strand
TATCCAGTCAAGATTCAATTCATTTTTGAATTCTTGTTCTGTCATCTGTTTTCCATCACCTGAAGTCTGTAGTGTAACTACAAACGCATTTCCTGTTATCACTAGACTCTCTTTTGCTCCAAGTGGTGCATTAAATGCAAACGATGTCTTGTCTCCTGCTACTACCACCTCATCAACATTGATGCTTTGGATTCCAAATGATGTAATAAGGGCAACTACGCCTATCGCTGAAATTGTAAGTCCTGCACCTATTCCGATTATAGTCCTTTTTGTAAACACAAAAAATCTCTTGTTTTGACAGATAAAAAACTAACTACATCAAAGAGACATCATGTGATTGGCTTTCAACAAAACCTGCAGATGACATTTTGATAAACTCTACATTTTCTTGCATTTGTTGTATATTATGAGCCCCACAGTAGCTAAGACCTGAGCGTATTCCACCTGTTAGCTGTTTTATGATATCGGTAACGCTTCCCTTGTATGGAACCATTGCCTCTACTCCTTCTGCCACATAGTCGTTAAGATCATCATCAAGTGAGACAAAACCGGTTTCCTTTGATTTTCTGCCCAAAGAGGCAGAAAGCGATGCCATGCCACGATATATTTTGAATCTCTTACCGTTTTTCATTATTGTAGAGCCTGGACTTTCATCTGTTCCTCCAAAGAGGCTTCCAATCATCACAGATGATGCTCCTGCTGCCAGTGCCTTTGTCACGTCACCTGATGTTCTTGTACCGCCATCTGAAATTACTGGTATATCGTATTCTTTTCCAACCTTTGCACAATCCATAACAGCAGTTAATTGCGGAACACCAGAACCTGTAACAACACGGGTAATGCATATTGAGCCCGAGCCTACTCCTACCTTTACCGCATCAACTCCTGCCTTTATGAGATCCTCTGCTCCTTTTGCAGTGGCCACATTTCCTGCAAGCAGCTCACAGTTTGGAAATGCCTTCTTTAGATGCCGGACCGTACTTAGTGCATTTTCGCTGTGCCCATGTGCAATATCTACAACAATAATGTCAGCCTCGGCTTCCATAAGCGCCTCTGCTCTTTCCATAAAATCGCCTTTTACTCCAACTGCTGCGCCAACAAGTGGCCTTCCCTTTTTGTCCTTTGATG
>JACPVU010000085.1 GCA_016191585.1 archaeon | reverse complement strand
TCTAGTCCCTCTTGAAGACGGTGACAGGACTCTGGCACTAAAAAAGGCAGGAAAGCAAGTGATAGCTTTTGATCCTAATCCACTATCAAGAACTGCACAAACCGCAGACATTACTATAGTGGATAATGTTGTCCGTGGATTAAAAGATCTAATCAAAGAATGCAAAAAGGCTTCAAAAAATCCTGAAAATATACAATTTAACAACAAGAAAAATCTTTCAGAGGCAATTAGCGAGATAAGAAAAAATCTTGCAAGGAGAGCTAGATATGCATAAGGCTGTAGCTGATATTGTTTCAAAGAAGAATTCTGGAAAAAAGATCTCCGTGATTACTGCATACGACTATTCGATGGCTACATTGTGTGACAGGGCTGGAATCGACATTTTACTAGTTGGTGACAGCGCCGGCATGGTGATGCTTGGATATGAAAACACAATTCCTGTGACAATGGCTCAGATGTGTCTTTTTACAGAAGCTGTAAGCAGAGCCAGACAAAATTCTCTGATTGTAGCTGATCTGCCCTTCATGTCATACCAGGCAAGTATTACAGATGCAATTTCAAATTCTGGCAGACTAGTAAAAGCAGGAGCTGATGCAGTAAAGCTTGAAGGGGGAAAACCAATGGCAGAAACAATACAAGCAATTGTTGGCACAGGAATTCCTGTAATGGGCCACATTGGGCTACAGCCACAAACTACGATGCTATCTCAAGGCTACAAGGTACAGGGAAAGACAGTAGAGACTGCGCTAAGGCTAGTTGATGACGCAAAAGCACTCGAAGAAGCAGGCGTATTTAGCATTACACTTGAGATGGTAAGTAGCGAGGTTGCAAAAATAATTACAGAAACGGTACATGTTCCAACTATAGGAATAGGATCTGGTCCAAGCTGTGATGGGCAGGTTCTTGTCATTCATGACATGCTTGGTATGTATGACAAGCTAAAGCCAAAATTTGTCAAAAGATATCTTTCGCTATCAAAGGACATTCAGAATGCACTAGAGTCTTACAAAAAAGATGTAGAAGAAGGCAAGTTTCCTACAAAAGAACACTTGTTTTCAATGGAAAAAACAGAGTTTGAAAAATTGAGAAAAGAAATTGAAAGCTAGAAAAAAACATCCATCACTTGATATAGTCAGCTCACATGGAACCGAACTTGCAGGAAAAAAAATAGTTTTATGTGTTGCAGGAAGTGTTGCAGCATACAAGTCAATTGAGCTTGCTCGTCTTTTGATGAGACATGGGGCTGATGTTACATGTGTTGTAAGTGATGCAGCATCAAAGCTTGTCAAGCCAGATTATTTCAAGTGGGCAACAGGAAACGAGGTAATTACAAAGCTGACAGGCAAGCTGGAACACATTCAGGTTGCTGACTATGGAAAATCTGATCTGATAATCGTCTATCCTGCAACCGCAAATACGCTTGGTAAATTAGCTGCAGGAATTGATGATACACCGATTGCAACTATACTGACTGTAGGATTTGGATCAAAGATTCCGATTTTGATTGCACTTGCAATGCATCAATCAATGTATGAAAATATTGCTGTGAGAAAAAATATCAGATTTCTAAAAGACAAAGTTGATTTTATTTCTCCACAAATGATTGAGGGAAAGGCAAAAGCCGCAGAGCCTGAAGATGTTTTACAACATGTTCTAAGAAAATTTGGGTTTTCTTCTGTTCTGCATAACAAGAAGGTGCTAATGACTGCAGGACCTACAATCGAATACATTGATCCTGTGCGTGTAATTACAAACCAGAGTAGTGGAAAAACTGGTGTTTTGCTTGCAGCTGAGCTTGTTTCTGCTGGAGCTAAAGTAACCTTGGTGTATGGTCCTGGAAGAGAGGAACCGCCTAAAGGTGCCAAAGTTATTCGTATTGATACGGCAAAAGCGATGTTTGATGCTGTAAAAAATGAGCTAAGGAAGAAATTTGATGTTGTAATTTTAGCTGCTGCAGTATCTGACTATGTTCCAGAAAGAACAGAAAAATCAAAAATTAGAAGTACACAAAAACAAGTTACAATCCATTCATTCAAGAGCCTTCATTAATTTGCCTA
>JACPVU010000047.1 GCA_016191585.1 archaeon | reverse complement strand
CTCATATTCCTGTCTTTCTTGAGAAATTCCACATGTCTAGGCATAGAAATCACGTTTGTTGTGCAACTTTTCTTTCTTAATCGACGCTCTCTTTCTTGATACAACTTCTTTCATTTTCCTCAAAATCGAACAAAAATTTCTTAATTGACGTTCTTTTCTAAAGAAAGTCGAGCGGGCCTGGAGGGATTCGAACCCTCGACCTCTTCAGATCACTCTAAAGTGTTGGTCCGAAGCATCGCCTTGCTTTCGCAATCAAGCGCTCTATCCTGACTAAGCTACAGGCCCAAGATGAATTTGTTTTTATAGATTAATAAATGAATACCGTCAACTTACCAGCTATTATCTATCGATAATAGCTGTTCCTGGATGATTGACAATAGTTAACCATCCTCAAGTTGACGATATCAATAAATGCGTTAGAAATCACTTCAGCAGCCTCAGGAAAATTCTTCTTATAGCATCGGAATCGCCGCGACCGCGGGTCTTTTTCATGACCTGTCCGACAAGGAAATTTATTGCTTCCTTCTTTCCGGCCTTGTAGTCAAGTATGGCCTGCACGTTCTCGTTCAGAACCTCGTTCACGGTCGGCTCGAGAATGCTTTCGTCGTATATACGCGTTGCGTTGTCCTGAACAAGAAGCATCTCAGGATCCTCTGGTCGCATTATCATCTCTCTAAGTATGAGCTCTGCTGTTGCTTCTGTTATGACTTTTTCCTTCACGAATTTCAGAAGCTTGATTATATGGTCAGCTTTTATTTTTGTGTCCTTCAGCCTCATTGATCTGTAGTTCAGGGTTTTCTTTATCTCGCCTGCAAACCACTTTGCTGCTGTCTGCACGTCGGCCTTCTTTGCCACGTCCTCGAACATCGCAGCAATGTCAGGATCAGAAACGATGGATATTGCCAGGTCGAGCCCTATCTTCATTTTCTTTACGTAACGCTCTACTTTTTCTTCTGCCAGCTCCGGAATCAATGACTTTATTTCTGATACCCTGCTTTTTGTTACGGTTATCCTAGGCAGGTCTGGTTCGAATATATATCCATAATCTTCTGCTTCTTCCTTTGTTCTAAGAGAACGGGTTATTCCTGCGTCTGCGTCCCAGCCACGCGTCTCACGAGCAACGGCTTTTCCGCGCGATAATATTCCTTTCTGCCGGATTATTTCATAGTTCAATGCTTTTTCGACGTCCTTGAAGCCTGATATGTTTTTTACTTCAACACGCTCCGAACCCATGGAAATATTCGCATCAACGCGCATCGATCCTTCTACGTCTGGATCAAACACATCTAAATATCTTAGTATGCTCGACAGGTCCTGCAGAAACAAACGCGCTTCTCTTGACGTAGAGAATTCAGGGTCTGTTACTATTTCGCACAACGGCACGCCAGAACGGTTGTAGTCCAGAAGCGTGTAATCAGAATGCGTGATTGAAGCAGATTTATAGTCGGAATCGTATTTGCTTGTATGGACAATCCTTGCAGGGTCTTCTTCAACGTTTATCCTCTCTATCCTGATTTTTTTGTTCCCGACCTTCAGAAAACCGTTGCTTGCTATGGGTATTTCGTACTGCGTTATCTGGTAGTTCTTCCCCATGTCTGGGTAGAAATATGTCTTTCTTGAGAAGAAAGACTCACTGGATATTTTGCAGTTCAGCGCAACCGCTATCTTCAGTGCGTATTCTATCGCCTTTTTGTTGAGACGCGGTTTTGTGCCTGGCAGTCCTATGCAATAATCACAGACCTGCATGTTAGGCTCATTAACAACATGTTCATCTTCTACGACTTTCTGCCTGTTGTTGGGACATCCGCAGAAGAGCTTTGTCTTCGTTGAAAGTTGAACATGACATTCCAGTCCGATCTTCATATTTTCACACCTAATTTCTTCAGCTGCAGTTCAAGTTGCTTTACGTTTTTGAATAAAATTGTTTTTGCACCGGCCTTCTTCACAGCAGCCAGGAAAGTTTTATTATCGTTGACAACTATGCAGTTCTCAGGTTTTGTTTTCATTTTTCTTGCAGCTTTCTTGAATAAACTTGCACTTGGTTTGTCTACGCTATGGTCAAAAGAATAGTGCTGCCCGTGAAATTCTTTTGATAACTTGTATTTTCTGCCGAGAATATCAATCCAGCCTTTTACGTGGCTGGAAAGCACTACGACTTTGTAGTTTCTTTTCAGATTTCTTACAATATCTATCATACCGTCTTGGGGAGAGGCACTTGCATAACACGCTTTTCTAAGTTCGTGCATCTGTTTTCTGGAGATTTTCAGTTCATTTGAAACTTTTGTCCAGTATGTTTTGTCGTCGCACTTTCCTGTTGCATAATCTGTCCAGTTCTTCCCGTCCCACATAGCTTTTATTATTCTCTTGGCAGGCATTCCTAATTTCTTTGTAAATTTGTTTACAAAAGGCCTCGAACTTGTGAAGTAAACGCCACCAAGGTCTATCATTATGACCGGCTTATTTTCTTCTTTCATTTCAGCACCTTGTACATAATTATATTGTCGACAAATTTCTTGCCCTGCCGTATACCTTTGGGTATTTTTCCTGCGTGCACAAAACCGATTTTTCTGTACAGTCTCTGGGCAATTAAGTTGTTGCTGTATACAGAAAGTTCGGCTATTTTTATCTTCAGTTCCTTTTTTGCTAGACCGAGAATTGTCTGCGTAAGCTTTGTGCCCAACCCGCAGCGTGTATAGTCTTGGAGTATGCATATGCCAAAAGTGCCGACGTGCTTCATTCTTTCGTTTTTATTTGTATGGACGTCGCAACTGCCTACAATTTTTCCGTCATGAACAGCAAAAAGATTTATGCTTTTTTTCTTTTTGTTTGATATGATCGTGTCATTTAACCATTTCTTTTCATCCACCAACTTCACGGGCATGAGTCTTGACAGGAAGCTCGTCTCTTTTATGACCTTGTTGTAGAACTTCCACGCGTCTTCGAGGTCGCCTTTCTTCGGGGTTCTGATAACTATTTCTGTCATTTTATTTTTCTTCAACAAAAACAACCTTGCTACTTTTTGGTCTTCTTTCAATTTCATTTTTCATCATCCTTCTGATTATTTCTCTTGACTCAATAGCATCATCCATCGAAGTGAAGACCTCAAAAGTCATGGTCCCACCGTATTTTATTTTCTTCAATTCTTTCACAACCGTTTCAAAGTTTATTTTACCTTTACCAATCGGCAGATGTTCGTCATACGCTCCATTAACGTCTTTGCCTTCTGTAACATTCTCGAGCATTATTTTTACATTCTTTTTCTGTCCATAAATCATGAGTTCCTTCAGACTCTTTGAAAAATTGTCCAGAATTATTTTTGTGTTTTTGCCTAAATAAAGTCCATACATAGTTGCATGTATATTCATGTATTTGATGCTCAAATATTTGCAAACATCTATAGCTTTTTTGAATTCTGCAACTGACGCTTTTCTTACCAAACTATATTCGGTTCCCAAATCTAGCCACCATGCCGTGTGACCAATAAGTGGGTGAGAAAACAAATCTCCTGCTTTGTTTATTTCTTTAATATTTTGCCTTATTTTATCAGGCAAAGCGTTTGGCGGCTCAAGTGTCAGTTCTGCAAAATCAAATCCACTTGCCTTTATCAGTTTCATATGGTCAATCAAATTTACAGACGGATTTATCATAAGACCAAATTTTGGCATCATTTTTCATCATTGTCCTTTGTTGTTTCAAAAGCAGATGCGATTTCTATCAGCTTCCCTTCTTCCAAATGATCGGCCATTAAATGCATACCGACAGGCATTTTTCCGCTGTCGCAAGGCACTGATATCATCGGGATGCCTGCAAGGTTTGGCGCTACAGTCAGCACGTCCATCTGATACGTCTGCAATGGCGACATTTTGTTGATTTCAGAAAATTTAGGCGCGACAACGGGCATGGTAGGTGCTGCTATTGCATGGAAATTCTTGAAGATCCTCTTGAAGTCGCGGATTACGAGGGTGCGGACTTTCATTGCCTTGAGATAGTACTGATCCCTGTAGCCGGACATCCTTGCAAACGTGCCCAGCATAATGCGCCGTTTTGCCTCTTCACCGAATGAATTGGTCCTTACTTTTGAGAAATATTCGTCAAAGTTTCCTTCAATTCCCTCTGAATAACCGTAACGTATGCCGCAGAATTTCGCCAGGTTCGTAGACGCTTCCGCTGTTGCAATTATGTAGTAAGCTGACAACGAATGTTTTGTAGTTGGTAATGAAACTTCTTTGTATTTGGCTCCGAGGTCTTTCAGTTTTTCTATCGATTTCCAGACTATGTTTTCAACGTTCTTGTCGATGTTTTTGAAATATTCCTTTGGGACAGCTATTCGTATTCCGTGCAGATCGTCGTTCATGTGCCTTGTGTAATCGTACTTCTTTTTGTTTATGCTTGTAGAATCCCTGCTGTCGTGGCCGGCTATAGTTGACAGCAACAGCGCAGTGTCAAAGACAGATTTTCCTATGATCCCTATCTTGTCGAGGCTGTTTGCATAGTCGATGAGGCCGTACCTGGACACCAGCCCGTAGGTTGGCGTAATTCCGACGACACCACAGAACGAAGCAGGGCACGATATAGAACCGCCTGTACTTTCAGCCAGAGCCACGTGAGGAAATGTCGCTGCAGCTGTCAGGCCTGCGGCGCCTCCGGACGAACCGCCACAACTGCGGCTTACATCGTGCGGATTCTTAGGTATGCCATAAGCTGAATTTGTCGAGAATGTTCCGAACCCGAATTCGTCTTGGTTAGTTTTTCCAAGTATGTTGCCGCCCGATTCCTTTATTCTTTTCACGGAAGTTGCGTCCATAGGCGGCTTGTAGTCAGACAAAATTTTAGATCCTGCGCGGCTGAGCATGTCTGTCACGCATATGTTGTCCTTGACCGAGACAGGGAGTCCTAACAGGTTCTGTGAAAAAGAAATGTCGTGAAAGTTTTCAAAGTACGCAAAAAAGCTGTATTTTTCATTTAATTTTCTTGATTCTTCTATTACGTAGTGCAGGAAATCTGCACGATCGAAGTGCCTGTCCTGCACTTTTTCCAGATATTCGCTGACCGGTATGTTGTAATCCATACAAATCCCTTTCTTTTCCGAAAGAAAGGTCTTTGTATATCCTAAAGAAAAGGATATTGTAACCTTTCTTTTTACTTTTTGGTTAATATCTTTTGTTTTATTGTTTTATTAATATGAAGGTATTGTCAGATCCTGCAAAGAGAACTGCCAATATATTTACCTGGCTTTGTTGAAAACATATTCAAAAGCATCGGTGTAGACCCATATGCCTGTCGACATATGGGTCAGCTAGCAGCATCGTCAAAAAGACGATGCTGCTCACACCGATGCTTTTGTTGAGCATTTCAACAAAGCCATTTACCTAATTATTATTGGCGTTCTTTTTTGATTTTGTCTTCTTTTCTAGGACGTTCAGCAGAATTACAAGTTCGTCAACATTGCTTACTACGTGGTCAAGGAAGTTCCTGACCATTGCGCCTAATGCACGCGTCTCCTCGACCTGGAGTCCTATTATCTTTTTTCCATGGGCTTTTGCATAACCGGTTTCAAGATAAATTCCCCTTGTGTCGGATAGTATCACTATAACGCCGTCAGACTTCTTTATAGCCTCCATGTTGTCGGTGAATATTTTCCTGGGCGTTTGCGACTGGTTTGTATCGCGCTGCGGCAGGTATACTTCCCGGTCTTTTGACTCGAGAATCTTCGCGATCTTCTCGTTCCTCTTCAGGAGATAGTCCATCTTCATGTTCTTCAGGTTTGTCACTGGGCCTGATATGTAGTACATGAATATAGATTTCTGCATTGATCTTTAAATCCTGTTATGTAAACGAAAATGTTTTAACGATGAAAAGTCGTTGTTTAGAAACTTTAATAAATCCTCCAATTCTATGAATAATTGATATGAAATTTTATTTATCGTCTTACAAAATTGGAAAAAGATCTGACAGATTAAAAGAGCTTGTTCCAAGAGGAAAGAGACTAGGATTTGTTCCTAATGCTTTGGATTATGTTGAACCTGAAAAACGAAAGGAAAACAATGAACGAGACATGAAAGACCTAGCAGATTTTGGAATAAGTGTTGAGATGCTAGATCTTAAGAATTATTTTGGTAAAACAGCAAAATTAAAGAAGAAAATAGACAGTCTTGGCGGAATTTGGGTGCGGGGAGGAAATACTTTCGTTCTTCGGCAGGCCATGAAATTGAGCGGTTTGGACGAAATATTAAAGAACATGGACAGGAAAAATTTTCTTTACGGAGGTTATAGCGCCGGAATTTGTATTCTTGCATCAAGTCTGAAACCACTTCAAAATGTAGATGACCCTAAAACTAAACCATACAAAGAAATGAAAAAAGCCATCTGGGATGGCTTAGGAATTTTGAATTATATGATTTTACCTCATTACAAATCAGATCACTCCGAGTCTACAGATATTGACAAGGAAGTTAAATATTGTAAAAAAAATAAAGTGCCGTTCAAGACTCTGAGGGATGGCGAAGTAATAATAATCGAGTAAGTTACAGAACCGCTAACAACTTCTTACGGGTTCTTTCTCAGCATAGTCCTCGGGAACGGTATTGCGTCCTTGATGTTGTCGAGCCCGCATATCCATGATACTACACGCTCGACACCCATGCCGAATCCCGAATGAGGCACAGAGCCAAAACGTCTTGTGTCAAGGTACCATTCATAGTTTTCCTGCTTCTCTCCCTTGTGCTTGATTGATTTTTTTAACTCTTCTATATTAGTATCGCGCTCTGAGCCGCCGACTATTTCTCCGTAGCCTTCTGGCGCAAGCATGTCAAAGCATAACGCTGTCTTCGGGTCCTTAGAATCACGGGGCTTGTAAAATGCCATTATGTCTTTCGGGTAATTTGTTACAATGACTGGTTTGTCAAACTTCTTCATGAGTTCGTCTTCCTCTATTGTCCTCAGGTCCTTGCCCCATTCTATCTCGATGTTGTCTTTCTTCAGTTCTTCGAGAACCTCGGTGTAAGTCATGCGCTTGAAAGGTTTCTTTATCTTTTTCAGCTTTTCTATATCTCTGTTGAGTATTTTCAGTTCTTCCTCGTTTTTTTCTAATACCCGACTGACTATGAAACATATCAGGTCTTCTGCGTAGTCTACGGCATCATTGAGGCGGGCCCATGCAACCTCCATCTCGGCCATGTAGAACTCGGCGAGATGACGGGAAGTCTTGCTTTTTTCGGCTCTAAAGCATGGTGAATTGCAGTATATTTTTTCAAGGGAGAATATCATAGCTTCGGCGTAGAGCTGCCAAGACTGGGTCAAATACGCGACGTCATCAAAATATTTCACCTCAAACAGGGTTGCCCCGCCTTCGCACGACGATGGCGTGAGTATAGGAGGCGCTACTTCATAAAAACCGCGGGATCGGAAAAAATCGTCTATTGCGCTGAAAACGGTCGAGCGTATCTTCATTATGGCTGTTATTTTTCTCGAGCGTATCCACAAGTGCCTTTTGTCCAGCAGGAATTCAACTGACTGGTCTTTTGTTATCGGAAAAACTTCCGCGAACTGGACAACGTTAAGATTACTGACTTTTATTTCATAACCTGTAGGCGCGCGCTTGTCCTCGTGTATAGCGCCTTCTATCTCGACAGAAGATTCTATCAGCAATTTCTCTACGGACTTCCATACGTCTTCGCCGATCTTCTCCCTATCAACGACGCACTGTATGATATCAGACGCATCACGGAGAACGAGGAACGCCATCTTGTTGCTGTTGCGGAATCTGTAGATCCAGCCTCTGACAGCAACTTTTCCGGAACCCTGCTTCATGGCGTCCTTTATCGAGATAAACATAAGATCAGTCCTCAAAATCTATTCCGATAGATTTTTCCTCCATTTTGTCGATTCTTCTGGCAACGTCTTCATGAAAAGGATGCTTGCGATACGCGTCTAATGATGTGCGATCTTTTGCTAGAACAACAACCGCATGGGTAAAGCCTTCATTCCACTTGGAAAAGTTTTCACCACATTTTACGTCTATCAAACCACCGACCTTATTTTTCAAAGACCTCACGTCTTCGAGAGACTTTTCGATTTCATCATTACTTATAGCATCCTTCCAACAAAACAAGGCAATATGTATTATCATACGATCACTTTCTAATTTCTTCCATTACATCTTTAAAATCATTCATTCTTTTTACTGCGGGGTGAAAGTAGAATATTGAATTATAGTTGTCTTCAATGGCATATATTCTTGGTTTTTTTGTCAGCTCGTAAGATACTATAGCGCCGCCCAATTCCGATTTGTGTCCGCCGCTGATGTTGTTTTCAGGGTCTTTTGTAAGAATTATGAATACGTCACACATCACAGAACCATTGATGTCTCTTATAGAATATTCGCGGGTCAGGTCTTCTTTTTCTTCAAACGGCCGACAAATCGTATGGTTTGTCCAGTCAGCCACTATTTCATGACCTTCTTCTTTGAGTGCTTCGTAAATACTCTTGACGTCATCTTTTCTCGAGAATGCTGCTGCTACGTAAATTTTCATAATAAATCAGTAAAACCAATGATTAAAAAGCGTTAGACTGCCCTCGGGCCCTTGAAGAAACCGTCTTCCTTGTGCTTTGTATTTCTCAGGGCTTCCTCGCGCTTCAGGCATTTTTCCGGCTCGTCATCGCGGTAGACGTCTTTTACGTCCAGCGGATGGAACGACGGGGGAGCGTTAGTCTTCACGGACTTGATGCCCTTGAATGCCGCAACTATTTCATTGAGGTCTTTCCTGTATTTCTTCTTTTCCCCTTCAGAGAGGTTGAGCCTGGCTATCTTTGCGACGTGCTCCACCACCTCAAGCGAAACAGCGCCGTTTTTTGCGGATTTTTTCATGTCTAGTATTTGGACTGAAAGAATTAAAAAGAGGCTGCAGGTTAACGTTTTGTAGTTTTCTGTGATATGCTTAGCATGAGAAAACTAAGAATAGCTATAGGCAGCGACAAAGACGGCTACGCGACTAAAAGAGCAATTATGGAATACCTGGATAGAGAAGAATGTGTTTATACAGATTTTGGAGTGAATATGGCAGATGATGGTATATCGTCATCGGTTATTGCAGATTATGTGGCAAGGGCTGTTTCTTCTGGTGAATATGAGCGTGGTATAATAATTGACAGATTTGGAATAATCACAACAATGGCGGCTAACAGAGTAGAGGGCGTAAGGGCTGTCAGCACAGTACTGATGCCTGTTGCCGAAAAAAGTGTCGAATATTATAATGCAAATACGCTGTGCATAGCCGCCGACATCAACATGGGCGACAAGCCAGAAGATATTGTCAACATATGGCTCAAGGCAAAGTTCAGAAAATAGAAAAATCGTCTTTTCTTGATTAATCTTTTCAAATAATATTTTAGTTCACAATAATTTCTTTTAATTAATGTTTTCTTTTTGAAAGAAAAACTTAAAAGAAAGAGTCGGCAGCCGGCAAGCCACTCAGCATACCGTTGAAGGCCTGCCCCGTGTTCTCACCGACTGCCTATCTTTGGGGTGTGGTCAGTGTTATGGAAACCCACTGGTTCCCTTCTTTTACCGTTTCTTTGGGATTGATCCAGACCTTTCTTTACAAAGAAAGGGATGGATTACTTTACCATGTCGACCCCGAGCTCGTTCGCTATTTTCTTTTGCTTCCTGCCTGTAGGGCCGAGTATGTAAGGCGACTTAACGCCTGTTATGATCGCAATCACGTGGATGCGATGCTCGTATTCAGGAAGCACACGCGCTCCCCATATGACCTGTGCGTCTGATGCAAGACTTTCCTGGACAGCTTCACCGATGGTGTTTATTTCGTCCAGCCTCATGTCCTCGCCGCCAATGACCTGGATAAGTGCACCTGTTGCGCCTGAGTAATCTACATCCAGGAGTGGGTGTGACAAAGCTTTTGTTATTGCATCCAGTGCCCGGTTAGGTGCCTCGCTTTCACCGACTGTTATTGTTGCGACGCCTCCTGACCTCATGACGGCTTTCACGTCTGCAAAATCCAGATTGATCAGTGAAGGAACAGATATGGTTTCTGTAATCCCTTTTATCATCGTGGCTATCAGCGAGTCTGAAATGCTGAATGCCTCTTTCAGAGGCTTGTTTCCTGCCAGGTCAAGCAGGCGCTGATTTTCGATGACTATAACTGTATCAGAATGTTCGCGGAGCTGTGCAAGTCCTTCCTCAGCTTTTATCAGTCTTGCACCTTCCAGACGGAACGGCATTGTGACAGCTGATATAACGATTGCTCCCATTTCCTTTGCGATTTTTCCTATAACAGGTGCTGCGCCTGTTCCTGTACCACCGCCCAAACCAGCTGTTATGAATAAAAGGTCAACGCCTTCCAATGCTTTCCTCAGTTCATTCTTGCTTTCCAGTGCAGCCTGTTTTCCTATGTCCGGGAAGCCTCCTGCTCCGAGACCTTTTGTGAGATTTTTACCTATGAGAATCTTGTGTTCGGCTTTTGACACGACAAGATGCTTTGCGTCTGTGTTCACGGCAACTATTACCGCGCCTTCAACCCCTTTCTCGAAAAGATTCGTTACAGTGTTGTTGCCTCCACCACCAACACCAATTACCATTATTTTTGCCTTCTGTACATCGAATTCACCTGAGACATTTGCAAAGTCATGATCCATCCAAATCGCATCCTTTTTTCGCACTTTTTGGCCCGATTTATATACATAAACGTATATGTTGGTCAAGCGAAAAGTGTTTTTATACTACTTTTCATACTATTCTTAGAACTCGAGAAACAGTCCAACTCGTAGTTTGTCCAAATCATTCAAATGTATTTGATCTTCGTCCAAAAGATCAATGATATTTCTGAATTGCGCGTTGTCCAGACGTGCAATCATACTTATTTTTATCTTCTCCTGACTTAAAAACGATTATAGTGGTATATATTATAGTTTGCATAGTATATTTTCTGATATAATTATATACCACAACATATACATCACAGAATAATTTAGCGTATTTTTCAACGTTTATAATCAGAATAGCAAAAATAGATGCATGAAAGTCACACTTGTCATGATATTCATTGCCATAATTGTATTCGGCATAACAGCAACAATGGATAATAGCGAGGCTTTTCTAAACAACTACGGGTTTTCAGGCGAGAACCTGATAGCAAGACCTTACACACTAGTTACTTCTATCTTCCTGCACGCCTCGCTTGCACACCTTCTCGCCAACATACTCGCATGGTTCTTCTTCGGATACGCTGTCGAAAAGGAGCTTGGCGTGGCAAGGATGCTCGCAATATTCTTTCTTGGCGCAATTGCAGGCGATTTTCTGTCATTGCTGTTTTACCCATCAAGTATTGTAGGAATCGGCGCGTCTGCGGGGATATTCGCGCTTGTAGGCGCAGGAATGTTAGTAAAACCGTTAGACCTGTCTTTCTACCCGATGATAGTTCCTGTGCCGCTGATATTTCTCGGTATTGCCTACGCGCTTTATAACGTATACGAATTCTTTTTCGCTTTCGACCCTACCATATCGTACGCAGGGCATTTCGGCGGACTGATAATTGGACTGGCATTCGGGCTCAGGCATACGGGCATGAGAAAAGGGCTGCTGACAGTGATCATCGCGCTCGGCATAATGATACTGATACCGCTGTTGTGGATGATTGTGACGAGAATCTAGCTTCGGAAGAGCGAAGTTACGAGGCAGGGCAAAGTTTAATAAGTTAAGGAAATTTGTTATGAATATGGGCATGCAAGAAATAACTTCTGAATATGACACTGAACTGGCAAATGAAGAAGGACAGAAACTTCATAGAGCCTGGAAATTAGACGTCTTAAACGATATTCTGGTGCTTGAACGTTACGGAAGTCCTTGCGGCTGGGCAGAACTCAGACTAAAAAAGAAGGGGCTGGAAGTTTACAGGATCATGAAACCGTGGGGCAGCGAAGAAAGAACAGAACACTTTTTCAACCAGCCAAAAAGAGTTTATACCGGAGACCAGTTTAGTTTTGTTGAATATATTGCACAAATTGCAGGACAGGGACGATTTCCAACTGCTGAAGAATATGTTCGAGCAGGTCTGGACACTGACGTAGAAAAACAGTACAGGGACAATCTTCAAAAAATTCTTGATACAGAAACGAAGTGAACAATCAAGAATAATCGTTAATGGGGGCATTCATCATAAAGTCACTATAAAGTAGTAAAGTTTATAAAGTATGAAGATATCTTTTCCGTATGGAATCTGGAATTGTAGTCTATAAGAAGGTAGTACTTGGAGCAAATGTAGATGAAACTATTCAGAGATGTCTAGTCCTATATGAAGATAAATTACGTGCCGATTTGAATTCAGAAGATAGCAAAAGTAGAGAATCGGCAAGAAAAGCACTCGAAATTGAAGAAATATTGGTAAGACATTCTGATGCTTTTCTGCCAGACAGATTCAAAGGAAAGGGTTATAGTAGATTAAGAGCTGTGTATGCTTTTCCATTTGAATTTCCAGAAGAATGGTGGTATCCAAATCTTGTCCCTGCAAATAGAAGTTTTGCCGATGGGGAAACTGTAATGAGAATAAGGGTTGATGGTTCTAGCTCGTTGGTCCTTCCAATGTATGAAGTGGATAGATTGTATAATCATTCTCGTGATGACCAGAGGAATATGGGAAGAATCAGAGCATATTGGGAATCAGCAGTATCACTTGAGGAATTTGCAAGAGATTTTGTGAATCCTCATAAAAGTGGATATGAATGGTATTCTAAAGACGGCACAAAAAGAATTGAAAAACCAGAAGTAATAATTCCAGACTGGGACCTAGAAAAGATGTCTTTCTTGAATGCCTCCGAAAATTACATTTAACATAAACATATCATTACAGCGCGATAGTGCTTTATATGGCAAAGGCTTATATATTTATTGGTTCAAATATGGTACATATGGTTCAAAATAAAGACAACATAGACTCGGAAATTATCCTTCTTCTGCTGAGAGGCGAAAGCCACCTGAGGGGTATAGCCAAGCAGCTAAATGAATCGCATTCGACAGTTCTAAGAAAATTAGACAGGCTGGTAAAGGAAAATGCGCTGGATTACAAAAAGGAAGGCAAGAACAAGGTTTTCTTCATAAGAAAGAACCTGCAGGCAAAAAACTACGTTTTCAATTCAGAAAGATACAAGCTGATAAAACTCATGAAAAGGTATCCTGAATTAGGAATAATCATAGAAGAGCTTCTTAAGAAAAATAAAGGGGATCTAATAGTCCTGTTCGGCAGCTATGCCAAATTCCTGGCAAAGCACGACAGCGATATAGACGTATACATCGAGACCAGGAGCAGGAAAATCAAGGAAGAAACGGAGTCTGTCCATTCCAAAGTTAAAGTAAAAATAGGCGACTTCGACCCGGACTCACAACTAATAAAAGAAATAATCAAAAATCACATAATACTCAAAGGAGTGGAAGAATTCTATGAAAAAACTAAGTTTTTTGAGTAAACTGAAAAAAGAAGGCAAGCTAGAACTTGTGGACCCTTCCGAGGAAATATGCAAATCCTATATAGAAAAGGCGGACAACTGCCTGAAGTCTGCAAAGCTGTTGCTTGAATACAGCCTGTATGAGAATTCAGTCTCGATGTCGTATTATGCAATGTATAATTCGTTGACAGCTTTGCTATTCAAGGTTGGAATAAAGTGTGAAAATCATGCAGGTTCTATAATTTTATTCAAGAAACTTTTTGGCAGGATGGATTTGTTCAAAGTAATATCGTTTGCAAAAGAGGAAAGAATAGACATATGCCTCCACCTCTGGCAATGCCGATATCAATTTTGCGGCGAATGGTGTCACCAATTCGATTAGCAAGGTGGATTTTGTTGATGTTGGTACCGGTACGTTCTCGCTGACGAACGGCGGCGCGCTAGGGCAAACTTATAATACTACGGGCGTCACCGCGGGCACCTTCAATTTGACCAATACCTCTGGTGATGTCGATTTCTACTCGGGTAATAATCACATTACCAACTTGGGCACAGTTAACGTCGGTAGCAATAAATTTGATATCTACAACATCGGTAATTTGGGACAGGTAGGTAACGGCGGTATTACCGCTGGCACCTTGCGTTTGGAAGCCAATACCTCCACTGGCGGTTCGTTCACGTTGACTTCGAGCGGCAATAATGTGGCAGCGTTGGGGCCGGTGAAGACGGCAGGTAGTGTCACTTTTTCGAATGGCAATCATAACTTGACCACAACCGATGTCATCTCGGTCAATTCATCGAATAGCAGTGTTTCGATTGATGTGGGGACAGGTACGTTTACCCCGGGCAGTTCGGCGATTACGGCAAAAAATCTGACCATCACCGCCGATGGCGTGAATTTGGATGCGATGAGTGCGAGTGGCGTTTCAACTGCGATCACGGTGCAACCTAGCACGGCGGGAACCGCGATTGGCTTAGGCACCCAAAACTCTGGTGCGGGCTTCAATTTGAATGCAACCTCAATCTCCAAGGTTAAAGCAATCGGCGGCACTACGATCAATATCGGTGCGTCAGGTGGTACGGGCGATATCACGCTCGCTGGCGCAGTGAATTTTGCGAATAATAATTTCACGCTTGAAGGCGGCAAAATGACGGGCAGTGGCGTCATTTCCGGCGATAGCGTAACTTTGCGCAATAACGGTGGTGATATTGGCTCTTCCGGCAATGCGGTGAATGTCACCACGGCAGCCTTGAGTGTCAATTCGACCAATAATGCTAGTGCTTATTTGGCCGATACGCGTGGTTTTGCACTCGGTGCAAGTAATGTCGGTACAGGGACGCTGAGTATCAGCGCGGGTAGCACGAGCGCAGGCATTACGCAAAGTGGTGCCGTGACGGCGGGCCACCTTGCAGTCACCAACACTGCTGGCACTACGGTGTTGAACAATACCAACAACGCGATTTCTGACCTGGCGACATTTAATGCGACTGGTCGTGCGGTGACTATCGTCAACAAAAATGCGCTAACGCAGAGCGGCGCGTTGACGGCTTCTTCGCTGACTTACACCAATACCACCTCGAATGCTGGCGATACTACGCTGACCAATAGCGGCAATAATGTCGGTTCGTTGGGGGCGATTAACACCAGTGCCGCAGGTAATTTTTCGTTTGCGAACGGCAATAATGCCCTTAGCACGACGGCCACAATCAATGCTGGTGCGCATGATGTGACGCTTAGCAGCGGCACTGCCGCACTCGCCCCCGGTAAATTTGCGATTACCGCCAATAACCTGACGATGACCAGCGATGCGCCCGATTTTACGAACTTGCTCGGGCCAGTCGCAGGTACCTTGACCTATCAACAAGCGACGGCGAGCAAGACCATCGCCTTCAATGGCACCGGCAGCAATATTAATTTGTCTAGCACGGCCATCACCCAGCTGAAAAGCACGGGCGCTGCCAGCTATGTGATCGGTGACGCGAGTCTGAATGCGGGTACGGTGACGATAGGCGCGGCCAGCGATTTCACGGGTAAATCCTTGACGCTACGCGGTGGCAGTATCACCGATAGCGGTAGCAAAGCGCTGACTGCAACCACGGTCAATTTGCAAGCCAATGGTGGCAATATTGGTTCGAATAGCGATGGGATCGATGTTGCGGCGACAAACGTCAGTGCGACCACCACCGGTAGCGGTTCGGCCTATATCAAGGCGGCTAGCGGCGTGAAAATCAATGCCTCTGACGTCAAAGGCACCTTGAGTATTACCGCCGCAGGCGCGGTGAGCCAAGGCGGCATCATCAGTGCTGATACCTTGGCGGTGACGGATACGGCGGCTGCCGACGTCAACCTCAATACCTTTAGCAATACCATCAACAAGCTTGGTACGATTAGTGTGGATGCCAGCAAGACATTTAACATCAAAGCCGATACCGTCTCCCTAACCCAAGCGAGCGGCACCAGTATCAGCGTTGGCACCTTGGCCTTGGAAAACACTGGCGCGACTGACCTCAGCGCCACCAATAACAAAATCACCAATCTGGGTGCGGTGACGAATACGGGCGGCGATTTCAAGCTGAAAAACGGCAATAACAATGCGCTGACGCTCTCTGGCGCATTGAATGTCGCCGGGCACGATGTCTCGCTGGAAACCAGTGGCACTGGTACTTTGACCACAGGCAGCTCGGCGATCACGGCACAAAATCTGACCTTGTCGGCTGATAAATTCAATATGACGGGTTTGAATGTCACGGTATCGGGCGACGTCATCGTGCAGCCAACTTCGGCTAGCACCGATATTTATGTGGGCGGCGCTAGTGTGCCAAATGCGTTTAGCTTGACCTCTGAATTGAGCACCCTAAAAACCTCGAACGCGACTTCGGTAGTGATCGGTCGCACCGATGGCACGGGTAAAGTCACGATTCACGGCGAAGTTGATCTCGGTACTAAGCCTTTGACGCTACGTGGCGGCTCGTTTGAAGATGATAGCCATAGCACGACGACTGTGATCAAGTCCAGCAGCCTGACGTTTAATGCTAACTCGGTCAATGGCACTATCGGTGGTAGCGGTAACGATGCGATTGATATCTCCGTT
>JACPVU010000046.1 GCA_016191585.1 archaeon | reverse complement strand
CCTTTCCTGGACTGATGCAAATTTCTTACCATTGGCTTTTGAGCTTTAAACAATAAAATTTTCCGGCTCAAAAAATAAATAGCAAATTTTTCCACACGCAAATGCGGCGTGAGGAAAAATTTGGAAATTTAATCCTCAATTCCACCAGTCTCTGACTGGTGGAATTGACGAAAGCTTTTTCTACACAAAAATCAAGGAAATAAAAGTTAGGCTCTCTCGTGAATAGAGAGCGCTAACCAACAAAACTCTGCATAGCGTAAGCTTTGCAGAGCGAGAATAAAAAGATTTCTAAAAGGTGAGTAAAAATGCGAAAAGAAAACCCAGCCAGATACAGCTCTGCAGTCGGCGAAGCATGGATGCACTGCATGCTCAAGGTCAAGTACTGCCACAAAATCTTCGGCGATGAATTGTACAGGGAGAGCATGAGAACCTTGCTGCTGGAAGCGTCATATTGGTATGCAATACCAATCGGAGAGCTTGGCTTCGATGACAATCACGTCCACTTTATGGCGGACATCGGCTTGTACAGCAGAGACGAAGTCGCTAAAAACCTGAAAGGTTACACAGCGAAAAGATTCTTTGAATTTTTCCCGGAAGCCAAGAAAAGATATTTTTGGAACTCAGGCTTCTGGAATCCGAGCTATTACATCGGAGCGCCCAAAAATCTGGAAAACACAATCAATTACATCAAGAAGCAGAAATACAGCGACTCAAGAAGCAATCAGCAAAGCTTGCTAGGCTACACGAACTAATCTCAAAATTCCGCCAGTCTCTGACTGGCGGAATTTTAATGCCAAAACTAAACGAAAAAATAGAAAATGGGCTATAGGACAGATAAGAAAAGGTACACCAAAGAAAGATATTGCTTTGGCAATGAAAATAAGCCGAATGGCTTTGTGGAAGATAGAGCAAAACCACAAAGAGTTTGGTGAAGATGGTCTAAAAGACCATAAACCGGGCAGATTGTTTGAGCCATTGAGCCAAAAATTTTATGATTTAGTCGTCGAATATTGGAAAAAATACAAGTGCGGAGCAAGAAAGCTTCACGCTATATTAAAGAAGAAGGGGTTTAAAGTTTCTTTGAGAAAAATAAGCCAAGTGCTAGTGAAAGAAGGATTCCAGAAGCCTTGCTTGCCGAGAAGAAAGCCAAGAAAATACAAACGATACGAATGGCCATTGCCTAATTATATGTGGCACACTGATTGGCACGTAATGAAGTCTGAAAAGCATAAAGGAGAAAACATTATTGTTTACCTCGACGATTGCTCAAGAAAAGCTATGAGTTATTGCACAGGTGCGGAAAATACAAAAAATTCTTTGTTTGCGCTGTATTGCGCAATCGCTGAAAACTTAGTAATTCCATTTATACTTAACAGCGATAGAGGCACACAATTCTTTCCAAATAAGAAAGACAAGAAAGGAAATGCTTTACACAAGTTTCAGGAAGCACTTGCAGAGCTAGGGGTAATTTTTGTGCCTTCAAAGAGAAGGCATCCTCAAACAAATGGCAAGATGGAAAAATTCTTTCACATCCTGGATACAGAATTTGACGAGAGATTTGAAACTCT
>JACPVU010000032.1 GCA_016191585.1 archaeon | reverse complement strand
GGGCAAGAGATGTTCTAAGACTTGAGGCCGGAATGATGCTTTATGGAAACGATATTGATGAGAGCGTAACTCCGCTTGAGGCTCCCCTGAAATGGACTGTAAAATTTGAAAAAAATTTCATTGGGAAAAACGCCCTGGAAAAAAATAATCCGCAAAAAAGGCTAGTAGGTTTTGAAGTTGTTGGCTCTAAAAGAGTTGCAAGGCAAAACGATCAGATAATTTATGAAGAAAAAAGTGTTGGAAGAGTAACAAGTGGGACATTTTCACCAACTCTTGGCAAGTCGATCGGTTTTTGTTATGTTCCACCATACATGCAATTTGGACAAGACATTCAAATTTTAATTGGCGGAAAAAATTATGATGCTAAACTAAGATCTACAAGGTTCTACAAAAAATAATAGCGTTTTTTTATGGCATACTAATGAGGCTTGGATATGACTGAGAAACGTTTTACGCAGGACCATGAATGGGTAGAACTGTCTGGCGATACCGCAACAATCGGCATTTCAAATTTTGCGCAGGATCAGCTTGGAGATATTGTTTCGATTGAATTTCCTGAGATCAATAGTAAATTCAAGCAAAAGGACGCAATGGCAATAGTTGACTCTGTCAAGGCATCTTCTGATATTTACTGCCCTATGGATGGAACTATCATCGAGGTAAATGAGAATCTCGAAGATCATCCTGAGCTCATAAACAAGTCACCATATAGTGAAGGTTGGATGCTAAAACTCAAAGTTTCAAATATTTCTCAGTTTGAAAATTTAATGACGCAACAGCAGTATGAAAAATTTGTTGGAGAAGCAAAAGGGTAGAACCTAATGAACTACATTCCACATACAAAAGAAGACGTTACTCAGATGTTAAAGGAAATTGGCGCATCATCAATTGATGAATTAATTGATGATTTCAAGCCTCACCTTACTAGTCCGTTGAAACTGCCAGAACCTATGAATGAGATGCAGCTTGTTTCTTATTTTTCTGAATTAGCTGAGAAAAACAAGATTTTCAAATACTTTGTTGGTGCTGGAGCCTACGATCATTATTCTCCTGCTGTTGTAGACCATTTGATAAAAAGAGGCGAGTTTATGACAGCATACACACCATACCAGCCAGAAGCAAGCCAGGGGATGCTTCAGGCAATGTACGAGTTTCAGTCATTTATCTGCCTTTTAACAGGAATGGATGTTTCAAATGCATCGCTATACGACGGAGCCTCTGCCTTGGCTGAGGCTGTTTTGCTTTCTTCTTCGTATACCAAGAAGAGGCACGTCTTTGTCGATAATGGTCTGAATCCCAATTACTATGAGGTTCTAAAGACATACTGCGACGGCTCTGATTTGGAATTTACAAACATAATAGATGAAAATACTTGCTGTGTAATTTCGCAGAATCCTGACTTTTATGGAAACATAAAAGATCTAAAACCACTAGTTGAAAAAGCGCATCACAACAATGCACTGTTTATCACTTGTGTAAATGAGCCAACATCTTTGGCACTCATAAAACCCCCTGGAGAATATGGTTCTGACATTGTTGTAGGCGAAGGCCAATCATTTGGAATTCCACCAAGTTTTGGTGGACCATATCTTGGATTTCTTGCAGTCAAAAAATTTTTGCTAAAAAAAATTCCTGGCAGAATTGTTGGAATGACAGAAGACAAAAACGGCAAGAAAGGATTTGTCCTAACTCTTCAAGCTAGAGAGCAATACATCAGAAGGGAAAGAGCAACAAGCAACATAACAACGAATCAGGCGCTGCTTGCACTTGCTGCAACCATTTACTTGGCAACAGTTGGAAGAAAAGGGCTTGTTGATGTGGCAAAAAATTCCTACTACAAGGCACATTTGCTTTACGAAAAACTGCAAAAAGTTGGCTTTAAGGCTTTGAATGAAAAATACTTTTACAACGAGTTTTGTGTAAAAACTCCAAAAACTGCAAGCAAGATTTTCTCTCAACTTCTTGAGCAAAATATTGTTGGCGGATTAGTAGTTGATGATGAAAAAATGATCATATGCTGCACAGAAAAAAACTCTACAGCAGACATTAACTCTTATCTGGAGGCACTAAAATGAAACTCATCTTTGAATATGATCAGACGCCAACAGAACATGTAGAACAGATACAAACACAGCTTGATCTACCAATTGAACTAGTACGCGATAATCTTCCCCTTCCAAACGTAAATGAAACAGATATTGTAAGACATTATACCAAGTTATCAAAGAAAAATTTTGGAATAGACAACAACCTGTATCCTTTGGGTTCCTGTACAATGAAGTACAACCCAAAGGTAAGCGAAGAGCTGGCAAGACTCAAAGGATTTGCATCAATTCATCCGCACTCTCCTGCCGAATATTCTCAAGGCGCATTAGAGGTAATCTGGGAATTACAGGAGGCATTAAAGGAAATTACAGGCATGGACGATGTCTCACTTCAACCTGCCGCAGGATCTCAGTGTGAGCTTTTAGGGATTATGATAACAAAAAGACATTTTGAAAATAAAAATGAAAAAAGAACCAAGGTTATCATTCCAGATTCGTCTCATGGTACAAATCCGGCAAGCGTTGCAATGTGCAAATTAGAAACAATTACAGTTTGCTCAGATTCTAGAGGAAACATGGACTTTAACGAAGTAAAAAAGAAGATTAGTCCTGATGTTGCCCTTGTCATGGTAACAAATCCAAACACGCTTGGTCTTTACGAGGAAAATCTTTTGGAGATAAAGGATCTGGCACACGAAAATGGAACGTTGATGTACTGTGATGGTGCAAACATGAATGCACTTCTTGGGATAAGCAGACCAAAAGAACAGGGCTTTGACATGATGCATCTTAATTTACACAAGACCTTTGCAACTCCTCATGGCGGTGGTGGGCCTGGAGCCGGTGCACTTGCAGTTAGCTCATTTTTGTCAGATTACCTACCAGTACCGAGAATAACAAAAAAAGATAATGAGTTTAGGTTGGATTACAAAAAAGAAAAGTCAGTAGGGAGGGTTCACTCGTTTTATGGAAATTTTGGAATTTTGGTTCGTGCACTTTGCTACATAAGGATATGGGGAAATCAGATAAGGCGCGTTTCAGAAAATGCTGTACTAAATGCTAACTATCTTTTTGCAAAAATTCGTGACAGTTACTATGTTCCATACGACAGAAGATGTGCACATGAATTTGTCGTATCTGCAAAAAACATTCCAAACGGCAGAACAATTGATATTGCAAAAAGAATTTTAGATTACGGTTTTCATCCGCCTACAGTGTATTTTCCTCTAATAGTCGAGGAGGCACTTATGATAGAACCAACAGAAACTGAGAGCAAGGAGACGTTGGACAAATATGCACAAGTTCTTGTAAAGATCGCAACTGAGCTAAGAGAGAATCCTGAAATTGTAAAAGATGCCCCACATACTGAACCTAGTAGGTTAGATGAGGTCAAGGCGGCAAGACAACCAAACTTGATATGGTCTCCTCAATAAACAACCAGAACAACCCAGATTCTGTATCTGTCAAGCGATATTTCAAGTTCGAAAAGATGGTATGTGTTGAACTAGTTTTTGACAAGATCACAGACACAATACAGTCAATCAAAATTACTGGAGACTTTTTTTTGCATCCTGAGGAGACAAT
>JACPVU010000031.1 GCA_016191585.1 archaeon | reverse complement strand
CCATTTTTTCACCTCGCCAAAGAAAATTGCTGATGTAGTGGAGGATTTAACCCGTATTTAAGGCTAATGTTATAAACCCCGGTGTGTAGGTCCAAGACATTTTGCCGCCCCATTTATTGGGGTGGTTTGTTTTGGGGCGGCTCGATAAAGAGGCTATTCGCAGGTTTGTAATCAAGCACAAAATTTATCAGATAAAATCAACTAGCAGGGTCATTGTACTGGTTGAAGAGCGGTTCAAGGTAACTCTTTCTGCAAGGGTAATTCGCCATTGGGTTCAGCTCTTTAAGCGCGGTAATTGGGATTTTCGGGATAAATCCACGAGGCCGCATATAATCCACTATAAAATGAATCCAGAGCTCGAAGAATGGATTGTTGGTTACAAAAAGCGCACCGGATTTGACTCCGTTGCTATACAGCCTGAGTTTGCCACTTTGAGAAGCAGATAAAGGTTACCTGCTGCAAATATCATTGGGTGATTAAATGCAGCAGAATGTAACCTTCAGTATTGGAAGCATCGGAATAGTGGATAAAATTAACGAAAAGTACAATTTGTTCGATTCTATCTTCGGAGCCGGTTTTGGCAGAGCCAAAAACATCTCGGAAACAGCCAAATTGCTCATAACCAACCGGCTGGATAAATCCGCAAGCGTAAACCGCTTGGATGAATTGTATCCACTAGAATTTTTCAGGGAGCTCGGCTTCAAGGAAATTCCAAAGCAAAGGAACATTTACAGGGGCATTGAGCGCATTGGAATGAGATTCAATGCTCTTGTGGAAAAATACCAGTCAATCATCCAAAAATTCGGGTTGGTGAGCGACAAACAATTCGCCGATTTTTCCAGTTCATATTTCGAGGGAACCAAAAGCACCCTTGGAGCACTGGGTTATTCGCGTGATTCCCAGCCTGGCAAAAAGCAATTCGTCTGGGGAATAAGCACAGGCATCAACGGCGTTCCAAGCGCTCTCACAGTACAAAAAGGAAATCTCGTGGATAAAAGGCACTGGAAGACACTATTCAAATGCCTTGTAAACATACTAGAAAAAGGAGCAATGCTAATTTTTGACTGCGGAGCCAACACAAAAAAGAACAAAGAAAAAATCCTGGCAAAAGGATTCCACTATCTAACCCTCATGCAAAAGAAAAAAACGCCATACGGAAAATTCATCAAAATATTCTGTGATTCAAAAAAGGAAAAAATCATCTCCAATGAAACAGAATATGACTGCGTGAAACGTGAGGAAGCTGGAGAGTTCAAGTATATTTTCTTCTCCAAAAAACTGAGGCGCGAGCAGTTGCGGAAAAAAAGGAAAAAATTCAAGCGTGAACTGGAAAAAAACCACCCGTTGATTTCCAAGGCAAAGCGTGGAAAGGAATTGGCAAAACTTCCAACGGAAGAGGGTTTGGTTATTACGAGAGGCGAGTTGCAGAAAACCCTTGGAAAAATCAAGAACCCATTCATTACCGGATTAGAAGGTTTTTTCATCCTCGAATCCAGTGTTGATGCTGAACCCGAGAAAATTTTGGCGCTCTACAAGCAGAGGGATAAAGCAGAGAAGCTAATCAGGAATATGAAAGAGGGAACGGAGTTGCGGCCTGTGCGACACTGGAACAAATTCACTATTCTTGGGTATATGTTCATTGTTTTCCTCACAAATGCCATACTCAGTTTGACACAATTTTTGAGAGAGAATCCCCTCGTGAAAAACGTGAAGCTCCTCAAAAAATATTTATCGAATTTGACACTTACGGTTGTGTACCCGAAAAAAGCGTTCCAAATTCGATTGTTATCGAACATTTCCCCAGAAATCGAACAGATTTTTGGGAAAAATCTGGAGAAATATGGCCAAACCAGCGTAGATTTGCGCTGGTAAAGCCAAAAAGACAACTCAGGTCAGAGCCACTATTCAGCTGTCAGGCCGCCAAAAGTGGCGAAGTTAAGTATATGAGCCGAAATTCATGGCAAGAAGTATGTTGTTATTTTTTGCATGAAAAGGGTTGTTCCGCGTG
>JACPVU010000045.1 GCA_016191585.1 archaeon | reverse complement strand
CAACACGTGCAATAATTTTACACTTGTCAGCTTTTTCAATCATCTCTTTTGTAAGAGTGGTTCTGCTTCTAACAATTACAATGTTGAAATTGGAAATTTTTTCTTTGATTTGATCAGGAGTAATTTTTGGTTCATATGAAACTTTCAAGCCATTATCTTGTAATATTTTATTTAAAACAGAATCTACTTCATCACATATCAAAACAGAATCATCAAATCCCATAGAATAAAGAAAAAATCTATAGAATATAATTCATTAAAAATTGAAAAATAGAAAAAGATAGGGTGTTACTACCTATGGTATTGGTGGTAGTGTTGGTACAATATCCCATAAGGGTAATGCACCATCTGCTATTTTCTCAGAAGCAACTTCATCAGTGTATAGACCATGAACATTGAGTGCTGGGTGTGCAATACTGTTCATTCCCATTGGTGGGACAGCGTTGCTTGGGTTGCCCAATACATAAGCATATGATGGTACTGGTGCTGGAATAACTCCTGCATCGACCAATCTTGGGTTCAATCCAAATGGATCACCTGCTACAAATACTGTAGCTGCACCAGAGTAAAGTGCTGCATAGTCGTGATTAACTGCTGCATATGCACCTGGTTCATCAAATACCAAATCAACGATCATTCCTTGTGAGCCACCTAGCATCCATGTTTCGGTTGCTCCGGATTGTACTCTGTTACCTTGTGTAACTCTGTCCAAGATTTCTCCAACAATGTGGAAGAATACTGGTTCGTTACCTTGGTTCTCAACAAAGAGTCTCACATGTTGACCATTTTCAACGAATAATGGTTGTGATTGGTACTGCTTTAGTTCAAGTCCATTCCATGGTTGTGCAACAAAGATGTTCTTGTTTGCATCGCCTTTAACGAGCAAGTTGTGAACCATGTTTGGTACATAACCAAATTGCATTCCGTTAACAACTGTTGCAGTGTTATGATGTTGGAACATTGCTCCTGCATCATAGTTGCCTTCAGGTGTAAGGTACAATTGGTTGTATTGGAGTGTGAACTCTAATGCATCTGCATCGTAGAACTGTCTGTCTAAAGATACTTTGCCGTTATTAACTGATGTTTTCTCTACCGCTAGTTTCTTGTATCCATTGATTGGGTCAACTATTGCAAGTCCGTACATGCCGGAAAGAACGTGTTGATCCATACCAATTAGGTGTACACCAGAACAATGGTATTTGAAAGTACCAGCTGATTCAGCAATGTAGCAATAAGTCTTGGATTCACCAGGACTGATGGATTCAAAACTTCCTGCTGACATTTGTGATGCATGCATGTCGTTACCGTGACCAGTAACTTCATCTGCTGGAATTGTTAGTGTCATTTTTACGACATCACCTTGAGTGACTCTTAGTGTTGGTCCTGGGACTTGTCCACTAAAGGTCATTGCATTGTATGTCTTTCCTCCCATGATTGGAAGTGTAACACTTTCACCAGTCAAATTAAACTCGACGACATTTCGTCCAGTGTCTGCTAATGCGCCACAATCAGTTACTGCGAATGCCTGTGGCATTACAAGCTGTAAACCGCCCATTTGGTGGATTTGTTCAATTACATTGGCATCCATTTTTGAGGTGTCAAGTGATTGTCCACTAATTTGGGTTTGTGTGTATGTGCTTCCGAATAGCGTTGCTCCGATTACAGCGACTGCTTATCCGAATCCGTTTTATGAGTTTATGATGCCTCGGAGTGATGATAAGTTGGCGAGTAGGGAGAAGAATGTTGAAGAAGGCGTGGATGAGAGAGCTCAAGTGGAAGAGGAAGT
>JACPVU010000044.1 GCA_016191585.1 archaeon | reverse complement strand
TATTATCAGACAAATAGACGCACAAAGTGCGTCGGTCTGTTTTAATAACTGTTTCTGGATGATCTTGAGAGAAGCGAAGCTTCTCTGAGATTGCAAAAAGCTTTGCTTTTTGGCAATTAACAACAGTTAATCATCCTTAAGTTGACAGTATCTCAATCATTCGTCAAAAGATTTAAATATCTAAAAGACCTTAATACATCGTTAAAGATCTTTTAAATACGTACAAGTAAAGTAACTGCAGTGAAAACGGAGGAAGTTTGTATTGCATTTGGGCATGTTTTTGCTGAATCTTGATTCATGGTTATGATTTTGTTTTTAGGTTTGGGAGGCAATTTATGGAAAGACCAATAGACGTTTTGAATAACGCCAAGGGAAAAAGGGTTTTAATAAAGCTGAAAAGAGGTCCGGAAATATCAGGTATACTTCAGGCAATGGATCTGCACCTGAACATGTGGCTCGAGGGTGCAGAACAGGTGTCAGAAGACCAGAAAACAAAGCTGGGCACGATCCTTGTCCGCGGCGACAATATTTTATACGTCTCTCCAGAAAAGAGCAACGATTAGAATTTTTGACGCTCTGGCATCAAGCAGCAAGAATTAAGCGGTAAAAGCATTACATTCGTGTACTTATAGGTGATTTTGTGTCAAAGGGAACGCCGTCATTCGGAAAGCATAACAAGATAACACACATACGCTGCCGAAGGTGCGGCCGCCACTCGTATCACATCCGCCACCACAGCTGTGCTGCCTGCGGTTATCCCAGGTCAAAGCTCAAGAACGAGAACTGGAAATGGAAACCTATAAACAGGAAACAAAGAAAGAACATAAAATCAAAGCACCAGAAGGTAAAGACCGCGAGACAGGGCAGGAAGAATAATTTTTTCTGAGTAAATTACGTAACAATTGCAAAAACCGCTTTTTCTAAGATTTAAATAAAATCCCTGTCTATAGTCTTTTATTAAGTTCCCGGTATGATATAATGGGAATGCTGGACCGGAATTTCTTTAAAAACCCCCAGAAATCTTAATATACGGCGTTCCGGCATAAATGTAATTGTAGAGTGATTGATTATGGCAAAACCAATTAGGGCGACCCCAGAACTTACAGGTAAGGATGCAACAAGGTTCATTGAAAGACTGTTACGAACAAATAAGGCAAAAATAACCAAGAAAGACGCCAAACTAGCAGAAGAGCTGCTAAAATTTGAATGGTAATTACTTGATATCAGTAAAAGGCACGGTCTTTTTGTGTTCTCTCAGGTACTCTATCTGCTTTCTCATGTCCATGTACATGGGAATATGGCCCTTTTGCTTTTCCTTTATCACCTCAAATCCAAGCGACTTGTAAAAATGCTTGGCGCCTCTTTTGACATCAGCAATCAAAAACCTGCACCCTACCCTTTCGTTAATCTCAAGCAATCGTCGCATACCCACATGAATGAGGAATGTTCCAAGGCCTTTCTTTCTGAAATTCAGGTCAACACACATACGCCCTATTTTTAATGCAGGCAATGAATCGTACTGTATATTTTTTGCCTTGAATTGTTCTGCTAATCCTGTATTTCTTATGTGCACATTGTCCGTCAGGAGCGTTACGTAGCCGGCAAGTTTATTGTCCGGATTGTGAAAAACAAGATATGTTCTTGAAATGAAATCCTGCTCCTGGTTATTGTACGCATCCTCGATCAGAAATTTCTTCAATTCGACTTCGTCGGGCTTTGATGTATCAATGGCAAAATTCTGCAATACACCAAGGTGCTTTGATGATATTTTCTCGACCCTGACATCTTTCCAAATAGTATAATCGGACATTTTTATCCACCTTTTAATTATTGGCAAAAATTGTATTTAAGCACTTATCTAATTGACAGTATAGAAAATTATGCACATCTAAAAATGTTGTAAACATCTTTACGAATGCCCAAACACCATGTTCGCCGCCACACTGTGCAGATGCAGCCAAATATCCAAGCACTAACATTACAAGTATCAAAACGATATTTCCTTTCCTTTATCAGTAAGTTAGTTTCAATAAGCGGGCGCGGACCCGAAAAAAGGATAGTGTAAACTTATAGGGACTTATATACTTCTTCTGATAATACTTCAGTGGTGATATCATGCCTCTGAAGTGTTTGTTTTGTGGTAGTGGGGATGTGATCAGGCGTGGGAAG
>JACPVU010000043.1 GCA_016191585.1 archaeon | reverse complement strand
AATGATCCATCTGTCTTACGAACAGGACAAAGAAGATTTTTGCAAAGAATTCGGATATCAAGTTGGCGTAGATTTCATGACAATGAAACCTGTCTATAGAATTTCAAAAGACGGAATGACTAATAATACAAAGATTAACATAGCAGACAAAGACGACAACGGGATTTATAATGAATATCTAGTCGCAGAAACGATTTCAGAGGCTGTTGATTTATGAAAAAAGCGTGCAAGGAATGCAAATCAACAGACCTGACCAGCAGCTTCCAGGGCGTAATCGTCATATTTGACCCTGAATCAGACGTTGCAAAACACCTTGGAATAAAAGCCCCTGGCAAGTACGCTATAAAAGTCTAAAGATCACATAAACTTATTCTTTTGGGTATACCAAAAATATGTCTTTTTAAGGCTTTTTCATACTCTAGACATGGTGACAAGCATGAAAAAGATGCTTTGGGGGACAGAAAACGATAACGAATTCCATGCATATGATATCACGAATCGTGACCGCATGTTTATAGAAAATGGAAAGGTGTTTTTTGAATATTATTCTTTTGATAGAGAAGATACTAGACAATATCTTTACAATGGTGAATTTGATATAAAGGACTATATAAATGCCCTCAAAGAACTACAGGAAACCGGTAATGCTGAAATATCGTGTTCGAATTATACCTTGCGTATAAGAAAAGTCAATGAAGCTGTTGAACTCAAGTTCTTTGGTGCACCAAACCCATCATCAACACCTGGTGGATCCATGTTACATGGATGTGTAACTAGTCGTCAAAAAATCGACAAATTGCTACCGAATGATTTACAAGTGTCTAAAGAATTTGTTGTTGAAGGTGAAGAAATTGTTTACGATGCCTTTGATGACTTTGAATGCAGGAACCCTATGAAATCAATTACAATTCAAGCTTCTTCTATAAATGACGCCGAGAACAGGGGAAGAAAAATCTTTCAGGACGAGATTGATGAATATCGTAAAAAAGGAGATTTCATGCACAGTGGAACGTTCATTGCACATATTATCAAGGTCTCTGAAAAAAACAACGTTTCTGAAAATGTGTAATAATCGAATTCTTTCTGTTATTGCGATTTTAATATCTTCATCTATATTATATAGACATGAAAACCGTTTACGTTGCGGGCAACTCGCTCGTAAAAGAGGACAGCATACCGCTGAGGATAAAGGACAGGCTGCAGGAAAAGTTTCCGGAAGTAGAATTCAAGGAGCTTGAGCCGACGGACAACATGCCTGAAGAAAAAACTCTCAAGATAATTGATACCGTACTGGGCATAGACAAAGTAATGATCATAACTGACATCGACAAGATAGTCACTGGCAAGATTTATTCTCTGCACGACTTTGACCTTGGTTTCAACCTGAAGCTCATGAAGAAGACAGGCAAGATCAACGGCGTGCGTATAATCGGCATACCGGCGCACATGGACGAAGAACAGGCACTGAGAGAAGTCAGCAATATAATCAAGAGAATCTAGGTTGAAAATCAGAAATCAATCGTCGAAAATTCCTTGAATCTGGGATTTGAAATAAATCCTATTTTTTCTCGTCGATCAGCCAAGTAGATAACGACGTGTCTGCGTCCCAGACAGCTCCCATAGTAACCCGTCTTACCTCGTCATTTTTTCTATAAACATTATTTCTTGGCCTGGATGATACTCTTTCAGGTATCTCTGTGCATTTGACCATTCAATCGAATGAATAAGTCGTCTTCCCAGTTTTCGTGCTTCCAACATCTGGTCTTTCCATTTAGATTTGTTCAGTGGCTTATCATCCAAACATATTGTATAAGTCTTGCAAATCTCACCTGAAAAATCGTATACATTAATCGGTAAATCGGAAATTTTTAATGATCCAGGCATATTAATCAAAAAATCTATGAGAACAAAGTATTAAAGTAGATTCCTTGAAAGATAATTGGTTTTATATCCATCTTACCTTGAGGAAGTGCGTTGCGCAGCTCATGCACGGGTCGTAAGCGCGAATGAGTTTCTCAATTTCATATTCGATCTTTTCTTTTGGCATTGATTCTATGTTGTCCTGCACGAGCTTTCCGATGTCTTTCTCCATATTTATCTGGTTCTGGGAAGTAGGCACGATAACGTTTGTTTTTGTTAACTTACCTGTCTTGCTGACAGTTACCTTATAGAATAATGTTCCTCTAGGCGCCTCGATCACACCGATGCCAACATTGTCGTCTGTAAACGTCGGCTTCTGCAGCTCTTCTTTTTTGAATTTCGAATTTTCCAACATCTCTGTTGAATGGTCAATACAATGAAGAATCTCTATTGCCTGCGCAAGATTGTTCCTGAAGATGTCATTAGAAGGAAACGTCTTCAGGTATTTTCCGGCGCTTTTCTTTGTCTCGGAATGCAGGTTGTCCATGTTGACGTTCATCCTTGCCAAAGCACCAACCATGAATTCCTCGCCCTCGAATTCGTAACCAGCAGCGTTGGAATACGGAATAATGACTTTTATCAGATGGTCCATATAATCGCTTTCATGTATTGTCATACCGCGAGTGCTTTTTATTTCTCCTTCAAGGAAACTGTAGTCCTTTGTTGCCAGCGCGACAAAATCTGTATCTCGCTTGAAACTTTCTGGCCAGTTTGCAAACAGGTCTATCAGGTCAAGAACAAGAGGCCGCGCGTACTTCAATTCCTTCAGCGTTTTTTCAATTCCTGCCTCGTCCGGCACGCGCAGAAAGCCACCTACTATTGGGTAAGGTGCGTGAACAGCCTTGCCTGCTACCAATGTTGACAGTGAATTGC
Organism: archaeon; assembly: GCA_016191585.1. GTDB lineage: Archaea > Aenigmatarchaeota > Aenigmatarchaeia > GW2011-AR5 > GW2011-AR5 > JACPVU01. Next base: position 5,646 of record JACPVU010000043.1, on the reverse strand, counting down.
CTGCGCGCTTGACGTCAAAAGAATCGTGCAGTAATTTATGCTCCTTGCTATTGTTTTCGTCAAAATCAAGTATGGAATCCTTTCCTACGAGATCTGGCAGACTGAAGAAGTAAAGATGAAGTGCGTGGTCCCTTATCATCAAGCCATACGTTGCAAGTTTCTTCATTAAAGACGTTTGCTCTGTCGTCTGTATGTTTACGGCTTTTTCTATCGCTTCTATGCAGCATGTCAGGTGCGCTATGCTGCACGTTCCGCATATGCGGGACATCAGCTGCGGCGCTGTTGTTATCGGTTGGCCGCGTACAGCCTGTTCGTAAAATCTTTGGTTCTCCATTATCTGCAACCTGACGTCCTCGACTTTGTCGTCGCGTACTCGCACGTCCAGCTTTGCGTGCCCTTCCATTTTTGAAATATTTTCCATGTTTATGTCAAAGCTGTGCATTGATACCGAACTCCTTCAGATACTTGTCCAGAATATTGAGAAATCTTGTCTCGAGCATCGGACAACCAGGGATGTTGTCATCCACCTGCACGATGTCGTGCAAAGGAACAACCTTTTCCATATAGTGATAATTATCAACAATTGGTGCAATTTCTCTCTTCCTGCGGTCGTCAAATTCATTTCTCTGGCCGGACGGCATGCCTGTCACTGCACACGAGCCGACTGCAATGAGCTTCTTGCAGTTCTTCCTTATTTCTCTGAGTTCGTCGGCTGATTTTTCATTTGATATAGCACCTTCGACAAAAGCTATGTCTAAATTTACCAAATCGTTGTTGCCTTTCAGGACGCGTGCGTGCCTTATTTCTATTACGTCTTTCCACTTATCCCAGTAATCGTTCATCATTTCCGTAAACACGATAGTGCTGTCCTCGCAGCAGCTGAAAGAGAACCATCCTATCCACAGCTTCTTCTTGATGATATTATTATCATTAGATTGTATGGCTGTGCTGACTGGCTTGTCGTCTTTTTTTATACTCGTACCAGTGCCTGCATGGACATAGTCGAAGTAAAGGTCCTTGCTGCGCAGATATCTTATGACATTTATAGCTGCGTTGCATCCGTCGCCGATGTTCTTTGCAATCTGCCTGCAGCGGCCAGCACAGTTACCTGCTGCAAAAACGCCTGCAAGGTTCGTCATGCTGTTCTCATCGACAACGAGTATGTTGTCTTTCGTTTCAAGCCCGAGGTTTGACGCGAAATCGAACGCTCCTGCTATGCCGCAAGCCATGAAAACACAATCAAATGTAGTTTCTTTGCCGTCTCCTAGCAAAAGCGATTCCAGTTTTTTGTCGCCCCTGAACTCGCTGACCTTTGTGATCATTGCCTTTATCTGCCATTTTTTTATTTCATCCATGTACGCGTCTGAAAAATCAAACGCCGGTGCATTGGAAACGATCGTGATATCTTTTGAATACGACAATGCCTCAATTGCTGACTCGGCTGCATGGTTGCCGTTGCCGACGATAGCAATCTTCTTGTTTTTGTACATAGGACCGTCGCACGAAACGCAGTAATGAACGCCCTTGCCTGTCAGCTTTTCCTCGTTCTTTATGCCGGACAATCTTATCGGCACGCCCGTGCACACTACGATAGCGTGGCACGCAAATTCTTTCTCTTTGCTTGTCTTCACGGTAAAGATGTTTTTGTTGTTTTCTTCTGTGCATACCACGGAAACAACTTCTTCCTTTACGAAATTCACGCCGAACTTCTGCGCCTGTATCATTATTTTATTAAGCAATATCGGACCGTCAATGCCGTCAGGAAATCCGGGATAATTCTCAATGTGCATTGCAATCGACGCCTGGCTTTTTTCTGCGAGTCCTATTACGACTGTCTTCAAACCAGCGCGGCCGCAGAATACTGCTGCTGTCAAGCCGGCAGGCCCGCATCCGATTATTACAACATCGTATTTTTCTTTCATCGTATCACCATAATGTCCATTCATTTGTCCATTCATTTGTCCATCCATTTTGCTGCATCTTCTTCACCAATCTCGCGTATAACTATAATGCCATCGCCGTTTCTCCCATGAGTCAGAACGTATTCTGATTGGGGTCTTATTCCGAAAAAATCGCTAAGGGGCGCTGGCCTAAACCCATTGAAGCACCAGGCGCGGGAACCGTCGCTTTTTGCCAGCTTGACCGAACAGTCTTCAACATGGCGCGAAATCTCCATCATTGCCTTTTCCGGTATGTTGGCATTCTTAGACGAATGTGATATGATATCCCTCAGGCGGCTATTGTGTGAACTCTTGTCGAACCCTTCGAAATAATCTTGAACCGACCAGTCATAGCCGAGATTCTCGGAACTGATCAAGTATGCAAGCGTCGGAAAAGGCTGCAGAATATCAAACGAGCTCATGACAAACTGCGTGTTTGTTTTTGAATTATTGAAAAGCCTATTTTTCCACTCGTTTATGACATCATTGTGCCTGTATCCTTCAACGCAATCACAGCTTGCAACGTATCTTTGCTCCAGCGGGCTTAGCGAAATTGTTTTTTCAAAATAAAGCGCAGACCCCATTCAAATCCCCCTCTCTTCTGATTTTATCCCGGATATCATGTATGCGCCTATCAATATGACAGCTGATCCGGCAAGCTGCAGAAGCGGCGCTGGTTCTGACAAGAATGTTATACCAAGCAAAAGCGAAATAACCGGTGCCAGCAGCAGCAAGACAGCTGCCTTGGATACGTTGATGTAGCGCAGCGACCAGTAGAAGAACAATACATATGCGAACAGCAGCACGGTCGATATGCCTATATTCACGAGCTGCGCATTGGTCAGCGTCATCAGTGCATCTGTTCTTCCAAGCAGGATCATGGTTCCGAACAGTATCATTCCGCCGAAGAACATCCTTGAAAATGAGACAATGAAATTGTTTTCGCCTTTCTTCATGGCTTTTCTTGATATGACGTTTTCAACTGCCCAGAGTATAGTGGCTGTTATGACTAGCAAATCGCCTAACTGCGGGTTCATCCACAATTCAGCAGGGCTTATCTGCGTGAAATAAACTGCCATCGTTCCAAGAAACATTAAGACCATGGCAGCAAGGTATTTTTTGCCTATCTTCTCTTTCAGGAACAGGAATGCGAGGACAGCGACATAGAGCGGAAGCGTCTTGTGGAGAAAAGCTGCGTGACCTGCCGTAGTGAGCTTGAGTCCCGTGAAATACAGGAAGAATGCTATAGAGCCGCCGATTACCGCTATTGCTGCAAGGTATTTCCAGCTTACTGAAATGAATTTCTTTTTCTTTGGCTTTCGCGACTTATTGAGCCAATAAGCCAGAACGAGAAAGACAACGCCGATGATTACTGACCTTATCGCCGTAAATACAACCGGGTCGAGATTTACTATGAATATCTTGTTAGCAGGTATCGATACGCCGCTGACAACAGCTGCTATCACTGCAAGAATTGTTCCCAGCATTTCTTTTTTCATTATATCACTTTTTCAACAACAAAATCCCAGTGAGTTATCACTTCGTCGCCCTTCTTTATGCCCTGTGCAAAATCAATGCGGTATTTTCTTACGCCAGCTGAGTTATGGACAATCGCAAAATTATCTTCAACGCCGACAACAGTGCCTGTTCTTATTCTACACGACTCTGGATCGAAATCACCCATTTCTTCAAAGCGCTTGTCTATTATATCATCGTGGTTTGACAGAAAATACTTTCTTATCACGTTACTATCTATAAAATTCTTTTTCTCATCCATTGCGATGAGAGAACACGCTGCAAAGGCTACCTTGAATATTTTTTCCGTATCTCTTGGTATTTCGCTGTTTTCCTTTACAGTGTCGATTAATCTTTCAATACGGTCCCTGCCTACGACGCCGCGGTTCACCAAAGTACCGGCGCACGGGAGCGCGTATTTCATGAATAACATCCTGCTATTTGGTTCTATCTCCATATCAATCCCTTTTCTTTACAGGAGAAACTACGTTTCTCCTTGTATCCTCTTCCTTTTATTTTTCTTGATCAATCTTCTTTCTCAAAGAAGATTGTAAAGGTCTTGATGAACCCCAAAAGAAAAGAGTTTCAAGACCTGTCTTCGTATCCCATATTATCTGTCTGCTTTCTCTATGGCCATCCCAGAAGCACAGTAAACATAGTCTCCGACGGATGCTTTTACAAGGTCTATCCTGACTTCTGTAATCGTGCCGTTTATGTCAACGATTGCCTTGTTGTTTTCTATTTTGAGTATCCGGCCAGGAGTCGTTATGCACATTTTATTAATTTTAGTGTTACATTATTTATCCTTATTGCATTACGCCAGAATTACTTGTTGTGTCCTGTTTATTGCGATTGGAGGTGCTAAGAGCCGTTTGTCAATAAATCATGGTTCTTTGCATCCCGCATTCCACATCCAAACCGATGGAATGCAAGATTTAAAGTCTTATTCCACTATAATTGTGCTATTCGTGGTATCATGAAAGTTGACATCAAAAGCGAGAGGTATAATCCATTCCTCAAAAGGAAGGAACTAGTCGTACATATAGAAAATCCCACGGAGCCTACGCCGCGAAAGTCAGCGCTGCAACAGCTTATGGCAAAAGAGACAAAAAAGGACGTTGAAAACATAGAAGTAATTGATATTTTTTCTAACAACGGCGAGCCAAAAGCAGTTGCGCACGTTGATATATGGGACGATAAAAAGGTCCGAAACCTGTCAAAACCAGTTGAAAAAGAAGAGACCGCACCTGTAAAAGAAGAAAAAACAGAAAAGAAAGAGGAGAAAAAAGGGTAAAAAATAATTCGAGGTAAATTCTATGGAAATAGAAAAATGGTGGAACAAATTGGATGAAGAGGAAAAGAAAGAGCTCAGGCACGACACAGCAAAATACATAGGAACTGGTATTGCTATATTGTTAACTGCCGGGATATTAGAACTTTCATCTTACATTGAAAAGAAATACAATGAAATATATAGGCTTAAACACGATAAACAAGAATACGTAGAGCCTGATATTCGTGCTAGATAATTTTATGAGGTAATAGTAATGGCAAGACCGCCTGAAAAACCAGCAGAAGCTGCGCCTGTGAAGGAAGAGAAGAAGAAGGAGAAGAAGTCCCAGAAGGAGAGACCAAAATCGAAGAAAAAACACGCAAAGGTGCAGGTCTGGAAACTGTACAAGGTTGAAGGCGGCAAAGCTGCGAGAAAAAACGAGCCGTGCCCAAGATGCGGAGCAGGAACGTTCCTTGCCCAGTATAAGAACAGAAAATACTGCGGAAAATGCGGCTATGCCCAAGTACAGACTAAGTGACTGAAGTTATTTTCTATAGCATTTCAACATTCGTCAAATCATTGAAATGGGTGTCTTTTGTCAATATTCTTAATTCATACATTTCAGCTGTTGCGAGGATGAATGAATCCATAATGCCCCAATCTTTCTTGATTTTTTTGCGGTCATTATTTATTATGCCTGCAAGAAAGGAGATTTTGCCTGTTAAATCAATTACTTCTGTTAATTTCTTCATATCTTCCACTAATTTTATGCCATTCATATTATTTTTTGCAGCCCAATTAGACACTTCTGCTATTGATACTATGCTGGTAAAACAGACACTATTTTCAAGATACTCTTTTATTTTTTCTCCACTATCACTACCTACAAAAAATTCTATCCACGCCGAAGTATCCAAT
>JACPVU010000042.1 GCA_016191585.1 archaeon | reverse complement strand
GACTGGCAAACCGTCTACTGAGTAAGTTATAGGTACACCGGATGTCCATGACGCAGGACCTACAACAATTGCATTATCTTTCTTTATGGTGTACTTGTCAGGAGTGCCGCCGTTGCTGTTAGGAATCCATGATATTGAATTGCCGGTTGCACCAACTTCATATGTGATGTCAGCAGGTGAATTTATTGTTGGAACAATTGGTGGGACTGTGCTGACTGTGAACGAATTCACAGGAGACGTTCCAATATTTCCGTTCTGTGAATCATCTGTTGCAGTTGCATAGTAAGTATATGTTCCTGTTGAGTAAGGTCCGCCTGTGTACGAATATGGTGGTGTGGTATCGGTTGATCTAAGAACACCATCAGTGTAGAATTTAACTTCTTTGATGCCACTTGCATCTGTTGCTGTGGCAGTGAAAGTAACCTGCTGCGATGTTGTTGGATTTGCAGGAGAATGAGACACAGAAACTACAGGATTTATTGTATCAATAGGCTTCCTAACCTCAAGCTTTCCATATACTGTTCCTGAACATCCTGTTCCTTTGATTCCAGAAATTTCTATGTTGTATGTTCCTTCAGCATCAGTTGGCAGAACTGTATAACTGTAAACATAATCATTGTTTATTTTCGAGACAAATGACGCCGATCTTCCTGTTTCTTTCACGGTCACTGCAGGATTGCCTGTGAGGACATCAGAACTTGTGAAAGTTATTGTAATGACCTGATTCCATGAAGGGTTAGGATTGGCAACAATGTTGGAGAATGTTGGCGCTACACACCCCCCTACTATGCACAAAGGATATGCATCTGCATAATCAGATAACGCACCTTTTTCATCGGTTGCCTGGCATGTAAACGCTATTCCTGTTCCTATTTGTGTACCGTATGGTATTGTGTACGATGTTGTAAATGCCTGTCCGTTCCATGTCATCGGCCGTTCAGTGTATATGTTCCACGGGAGCCTTGTGTCGAAGCAATCACCTGCTGTACACGTTCCTAACCATGCTTTTGTCGACAATGCTGATGCTTGTTGATTAAGATCAGATGCTGTACATTCAATGGCTATGGTCTCTCCTGCATTGCATTCTGTTGGCTTTTTGGTAATACTAATAGCAGGCTGATCGTTTACAATAAATGCACATACGTTTCCGGTAGCTGGATTGCCCGCGTTGTCGGTTGCAGTTGCTGTTATCGTGTGAGTGCCGTAAGGGAATGGTGCTGGCAGTTGTTTGACTATTTCTACTCCATTGTCAAATATTTTTATTTCCTTTATTCCACACCAATCATCGGATGCAGGCGCAGTTATGCTGACAGGATCAGTTATGCTGATATAACCAGTTGTCTTTGGATTCAAAGGAATGCAAGTGCCAGCAGAAACTACAGGCGGCGTCTTGTCGATCTTCACCTCGTAGAGAGCGGAAAAGCCTGCCACGCCTGCCACGTTTTTCGCAGCAGCGCACAGCCAGCCGTATGCTGCAGCTGTGTACGGGGTTGTTGATGTATAGTCATTGTAGTTTGTGCTGCATGTGCCCGGGTTTGCCGTAGAGAATTTCATTTTGTAACTGTTGCTGTTGCATGCAACACCATTAGTTGGCGTGCACGAAACGCTTGCTGCCTGGTTCTGGTTCGTGCATGTTGCCGGCAGCCCTGTTATGGCTACAACTGGAGCAATAGGATTTGTTACAGTCACGATCACCGGATCAGGTGCAGTTTTGCCGTTTGTGTTGCTGACTTCGATTAGGTAAGTATATGTGCCGACTGGCAAACCGTCTACTGAGTAAGTTATAGGTACACCGGATGTCCATGACGCAGGACCTACAACAATTGCATTATCTTT
>JACPVU010000049.1 GCA_016191585.1 archaeon | reverse complement strand
GTAACGGATCGCAAATCTGATATCATCCTCTTTTGCCGATTCATCTACCCATAATTTTGCATTGAAATATTTTTTTGTGTTTTGCCAATTTTGATTTTGCTTGCATCATGACTATAAACTTCTATACAACCTTCTTTTAGTTTTTCAGGAAGTATCTTTATGCCAAAGCCATACGGTTCGACAAGAATTCTGTTTCCTATCGCAAACAAATTGACAAACTGCGCAGGATAGTCAAGCATCATTTTTTTCGTTAACTTTGTTTCTTTTCTGATGCCTGGATTCTCTATTTTTTTCAGTTCTTTTGCTGTTATCATCACGATTTTGGACCAATAAGAATTCGGTATGAGTATTTCGCCTTCCTTTTGGATGTATTCTGCTGTTTCAGGCCATGTTTTTTTCGAAGGTGATTTATGGTCAGCCACGTAAAACCCGACGGTGTCCTGTAGAAGCCTTTCAAGGGCTGAAGCTCTTTTATTTCATCCTGAGGCATAAATACCGCATTTTACTATAGCAGAAGTCTTTATAACTTGTCCTAAATCAAACAAAATAAAAAATAAAAAGAAAAAATCTACTTCTTTTTCACGAGAAATGAGCCAATTATTCCGCCTATCAATCCCAGGATCAGGCCGTATATCGCCAGTTCTACTATCAGGATTGCTCCAAGAGCAGCTCCGAACATAGCCAGGCCGAAAACGCCGCCAAGCGCTGTTGCGAATCCCATTGCTATTATTCCCTCTATAATGCCTGCTATCAGACCTGCAAGAAGACCGGTAACAGCAGCGTCGCCTACTTTCTTGGCCTTTGCCATATAGGCTGCTATTATTCCGCCAAGGATCCCGCCTATTATTCCTAGAATTCCGTTTACCATTCCCAAGACAGCGCTCAGGATGATAAAGGCTATGGCTCCTATTATAACTGCTTTCCAGTTTATTGCCATAGAAATATCTTGCTTTCGGGAAATATAAAGGCCGTTTTTTCTACCTTTTTGCCTTTTTCAGGAATTTTCCTTCAAATCCCAAAAGAACGTTTGTCATGCCCTTGTTGATCTCGCCAAATTCGTAATCAACGTCAACTACGGGCTTGTCTATCTTTATTAACCTACTCAGGTCAACTGGTGTTCCGTCAACGACAAAATCGCATTTTGCCCTGTTTATCGTCTGCTCGAGCTCCTTCATTTGCCTGCGGCTGTAGCCCATGGCAGGCAGTATCCTGTCAAGGTGGCTGTATTTTTTGTATACATCTTTTATTGAGCCTACTGCATACGGTCTTGGATCAATAGGTTTTGCTTTGTATTTTTTCGCGGCTATCATTCCTGCCCCGTACTTCATGCCACCGTGCGTCACTGTGGGCCCGTCTTCTATGACAATGACCTTCTTGTTCCTTATGTTTGGATTGCTGACTGCGATATCAAGCCTTGATTTCACGATTTCTGCCTTTGGATTGTACTGTTTTGCATGATTTTCGATAATCCTGACGTTTGCGCTTTTGGCTGTATTCATCTTGCTTATTACAATGACGTCAGCCATGATAAAGTTCGATTCTCCTGGATAGTACAATAGTTCATGTCCAGGCCTGTGGGGGTCAGCAACGGTTACCTGAAGATCAGGCTTGTAGAACGAGAAATCATTATTGCCACCATCCCATATTATGACATCAGTCTCTTTTTCCGCAGCCTGTAGTATTTTTTCATAGTCGACACCAGCATAGACAACAGCGCCGTTTCTTATGTGGGGCTCGTATTCCTCCCTTTCCTCGATCGTGCATTCCTGCTTGTCAAGATCGTCGAACGTTGCAAACCTCTGGACAGCCTGCTTTGACAAATCGCCATAAGGCATCGGGTGCCTTATGACAGCCACTTTGTAGCTCTTTTCGCGGAGAAAATTTACAACGAACCTTGACAATGGGCTCTTCCCGCATCCGGTGCGCACAGCGCAGACAGCAATGACAGGTTTTTTTGATTTTATGTAGCTGTCTTCCGGACCAAGCAATGAAAACGTTGCGCCGCCCGCAATTACAAGAGCAGCCTTCTGCATGACTGTTTCATTGCTAAGGTCTGAATACGAAAGAAACACTTCTTTTACTTTGTTTTTCTCGATAAGCTTCGGCAACATTGCCTCGGAATAGATAGGTATGCCCCTTGGATACGCAGATCCGCTCAACTGAGAAGGATATATTCTATCTGCTATCCCGGGTATCTGCTCTGCTGTAAACGCTACAACGTTATACAGCGGGTTTTTCCTGAAGAAAACGTTGAAATTATGAAAATCCCTTCCAGCAGCGCCCATGATTATGACGTTTCTCTTCTTCATGATTATAATTAGGTTTGTATTTTTAAGAAGATTCTAAGAAACTTTCATCGCTTCTTTCTCGACGGCTTTTGCCACCAGCTTTACGTAGAACCTGTCAAGGACTTCGGGAAGGATCTTTTCCTGGCACGGATCCACTGACCTGGCCAGTGCATTAGCAGCTGCAATCTTCATCTCGTTCGTTATCTTCTTTGCCCTCGCATCTAGCGTGCCCCTGAATACGCCCGGAAACGCAAGAACGTTGTTTATCTGATTCGGGAAGTCGCTTCTTCCTGTCCCGACAACCACCGCGCCTGCCTTTAGCGCGATATCGGGCATTATTTCAGGCACAGGATTTGCCATGGCAAAAATTATCGGCTTGTCAGCCATGCTCCTGACCATGCTCTCTGTCACAACATTGCCTGTCGAAAGCCCTATGAAAACATCTGCGCCTTTCATGGCATCTATAAGAGTTCCCTTCATGTTGCCGCGGTTCGTGAACTCAAGCAGCTGTTTTTTGTGTGCGTTCAGGTCGGCCCTTTCCCTGTGTATTATTCCATTGCTGTCGCATACTATAATATTCTTGACCGAAGTGCATATGTGCTCGTCTATGTTTATGCAGCGCAGCATCCTTGCTGTTGTTATGCCTGCTGCGCCTGCGCCGCTTATCACGACGTTGAGCTGCGACAGGTCTTTTTCAACGACCCTTGAAGCATTCTGCAGTGCTGCCTGTACAACTATGGCAGTCGCGTGCTGGTCGTCGTGCATCACAGGTATCCCGATATCCTGCAGTCTCTCCTCTATTTCAAAACATTTCGGGGCTGCTATGTCCTCGAGATTGATCCCGCCGAATACAGGCGCTATGTTTTTCACCGTCTCTATTATTTTCTCTGTATCCTGGGTTGCAAGGCATATCGGGAATGCATCCACTCCTCCAAGTTCCTTGAATAGCATACACTTCCCTTCCATTACAGGCAGCGCAGCCTCGGGCCCTATATTTCCGAGCCCCAGGACAGCTGATCCGTCTGTCACTACAGCAACCGTATTGGGCTTTATAGTATATTCATAGACACGTTTTGTATCTTCTGCTATGGACATGCTAACTGCAGCGACGCCGGGAGTATACGCAAGTGACAGAATCTTCCTGCTGTCAACCTTTGCCTTTGGCGTTATTTCGATTTTTCCTGCGTATTTTTTGTGAAAATCTAAAGGGTCCTCAGAGTTCATGCGTATCATGAGGGATTTTAGCGATGAAGGTATTTAAACAGGATATGCATAATCCAGAAAGTTCTGACAAGATATTTTTATGATGATACTACATCAAGTTCTTCGAATTTGTATAGCTTTTCCCTTTCTGAGAACGGATTAGGATCTAACTGCGCTCTAATGCAAGTCAGCCCGTCTTCCCAATAGCCAAAAGCAGTATTCGTGCCGTTTTTAATGCTGTATATATCAGCGTCAGGCTTCTTTGAAACAATAATGGGCAATGTTAAGTCTGTTTTTTTCACTTCATAAATAATTTCATCGTGTAATCCATTAAGCTCGTCTATATGATCCCCCAACTATCATTATATTTTATTTTTAGATGACTTATCCACTTTTTAGCGTCAGCTGTCGATTTTTTGACATACGACTGATAGCATACTAGTTTGTTAATGTCAACCATGAATTCGTTTTCGTGCAGTTTGCTTTCGTACAATTCATCGAACATGTTGTTATCACTATATAATAGTATATTTCATAATATAAATGCTTATTGTTTTGGCACTTTTCGTGCATTCATATTTTTACACCATGTACTGTTCTTTCACTTACGCACTTCTTTCCGAATGTCAATAAACCTATTTATACAATTGTCCATATTCATTATCCATGGCAAACGTCAAACAGCTCGTGAAAAAAGTGAAGGAAAACAGGAAAAAAGCAGCAGTTGCTTCTGCAGGTAAAAAGTTCGTGAAAAATGTTGTACCAGAATTTGACATCGTAATAATCGGTGCAGGCGTTTCCGGACTTGCAGCTGCCATGTACGCAGGCAGGATGAACATGAAAACATTAGTTATTGGTTCTGCGCCAATAGGCGGAGTCATCACGACCACGAACGACGTTGAAAACTATCCTGGGTTCAAGTCAATAACAGGCCTTGAACTTGCAGAAAAAATCAAGGAGCACGCGCTGGAATATCCCGTGAAATTAGAAGAAGACATTGTAACAAAAGTGGAAAAGATTTCGGGTTATTTCAAAGTTTCTACAGAATCAAAGAAAACATACAACTCAAAAACTGTTCTGTTCGCCACAGGCACGAAGCATCGCGAACTTAATGTAAAGGGCGAGAAGGAGCTTGCAAATCATGGTGTTCATAAATGCGCTTTATGCGACGGTGCATTTTACAAGGACAAGACCGTAGCAGTGATAGGCGGCTCTGATTCCGCTGCAAAAGAGGCCCTCGTGCTTACGCAGTGGGCAAAGAAAGTGTACATAATCTATCGCGGCGAAAAGATCCGGTCCGAACCTGTAAATACAAAGAGGATAGAAGAAAAAATCCGCCATGACAAGATAGAGATAATCTACAAGGCAAACGTGAAGGAAATAAAGGGCAATAAAAAAGTCGAATCCGTCATACTTGACAACCCTTGCAAAGGCAAGAACGAATTCCCGCTTGATGCCGTATTCATAGAAATAGGCTGGATACCTTTGTCTGACGTAGCAAAATCATTGGGTGTATCGACAAATGAAAAAGGAGAAATAATAATAAATCGCAACTCCGAGACAAATATTCCGGGTGCGTTTGCAGCAGGTGACGTTACAGATACAAGGTTCAAGCAGGCAATAACAGGAGTCGGCGAAGCTGTCCTCGCTGTTTATTCGGCTTATTTGTTCATAGAAAAGAAATAACAATGATCATATGATAAAAAACGATACACTACTTACTGCTGCAATACTGGTAATTGCGGTCTTGTTCTTAGTCTATACGTCATTGCACTACGAAGGTGCAAGATATGTGGAAATAGACGCAATAAACACTACGAAAATTGTACTTGTCGAAATAGCCAACGACCCTATCAGCTATGAAAGAGGTTTAATGGGAAGAGAAAACCTTGACAAAGATTCAGGCATGCTGTTCATATTCGACGACGAAATATACAGGAGTTTCTGGATGAAAAACACATTAATCCCGTTGGACATTATTTTTGTCTCGTCAAATTATACAATTGTCGACATGAAAGAGAATTTCATGCCTTGCGATTCAGATCCATGCCAGACTTATTCATCCAAGAATCCGGCCAAGTTCGTAATAGAAGTTAATGCAGGCTATGTCAAAGATCATGAAATAGAAATCGGCGACAACGTAAAGATATACTAGTTATTTATATTCTCCGCATTATTGATTTAAATAAACTGTTATCTAAAAGAATATTTAGACTTCTACAGTTACAAGTTTAGTATTAGACAGATCGTCTTCTGATTCTGTCATTATAATTGGATTCATTTCTATTCTTCTATTCCTGTAAATCACTTGAAATGCAAGCCGAATTTCAATTTTATTGTCCATTATGCTAGCTTGATATTGCCACTTAGGCACGTTTCTAAGAGCAATTTTTGAAATTCTAAGAAACTTAGAAGCATCAAATATTTGTATGCCTACTATAAAATCTTCTTCATCTATATCTATTACGATATTATTGAATTCCATAGATCTTGAATACTCTCTATTTTTGGTTTTGAAAAATAATATATCATTTGAGTAATCGTAATCCAAATCACCTTTTCCATTTAATTGCTTTGTTTCTGGCATAATTATCACACCTTAGGCAACTGGCCTTTTTCTATTGTGTAGAATGTTATTATTCTTATTTTGCCTGATATAAAGATTATGATAACCTTTAAAAGCGGTTATCTCTAACATTGGCATGATAATAATCTCAGAAATTTTTATTATTTCTGACCAAGACCCTCTTTCCAGACCTGCAGCTTCTGCTGGCGTCTTTTTCAGAGTTGAATGAACTCTGATAAAGT
>JACPVU010000054.1 GCA_016191585.1 archaeon | reverse complement strand
GATTTCTTCCAGCCTTGATTGTAATATTTCTATGCATCTTTCCTTTGTTTCCTTCACAACAACACCAGCACCTAACGAGATCATGGCTTTCTGGACGTCCTTTATGTCGGACCTTACAAATGCGCCGCTGCCCAGGGACGACCACATCTCATTGCCGTTCTTGACGTCGTCTATCTTATGCAGGGCGTCTATCGTCATACTTAGTTCGTTTATTCTCTCGTCTATGACCGCCTTTTCCTCCATGTACGCGGTCATCTGCTGTTTCATTATCTGGTACTGGAAATATTTTGCCTGGAGTTCTCTTTCATGATCTTTCTCTGTTTTTGCTGCCATTTTTTTCCACCTGCCATTAGTTGATATTATCTTTTCTTTTTATATAACTTTAAAGCGTCTTTGATTATCTGCCTGCAGTCGTAGGCCATGTCTTTCGGTAATTTATTTAGCGCCCAGAATCTGACGTTCGTTGTCTCGTTGCTGTTCCTTATGCTGCCGCCTGTTTTTTCAAGTATGTAGACGGCTGTTATGACGTGCCCGCGTGGATCCCTTTTCGGGTCATCATATAATCCTACAAACTGTACAACCCTTGTCTTGAGCCCTGTTTCCTCAAAGACTTCCCTTACAACCGTCTCTTCCAATCTTTCTCCGAAGTCAACAAAACCACCTGGAAGGACGCTGTGGCCCTTGTACGGCTCTTGCAATCTCTCAATAAGCAGTACACTGTTCTTGTCAAAAACAACGCCGTCAACCGCTATAGACGGGACTTTTTTCAATATTAATCTCCATTCGTTTTCTGTTAGCATAGATTGCACCGTATTGTAATTATAGAAATCCAAGAGCTTCTGTGACCCTTCCCATCTCAGGGCCAGACGACATCTCTGAGACCACAAATCCGTGGCTGTTTGCTATTATTCCTGCACGCGGATACGGCGATCCGAAGCTTACCGTGCCTATGTCGGATTTCACGCCAAGCACCCTTTCGATAATTTCTTTCTCGTTTTTCCTGATCTTTGGATGAACCAGACATCCGCGGTTCGTAGCCACACCGAGATTGCCGATAATGTTCTGCTTTGCTATTGTTGTTGATTCACATGGAATGTTGAAAAATTCTGAAATTGCCTTTCTGTGTTTCTTTAGTAACGGCGATACTATTGCACCGTTGTCGTTCATCATTACCAGATTGCCGATAGCAGTGTATTTTGTTTTCAGGACGAGTATCTTGCTGAAATGCGCTTTCAGCTTATAGCCTTCGTATTCCTCCACTGTGTCGTTTATGATTATGCCTTCTGAATTTCCTGCAACAAATATGCCTGCGAAATCCAGGTTTAGTATCCTGCATACAAAAACCGGCACGCCAACCACTGGCTTAATCTTCTTGTTATTGACCCCGACAAGACAGTACTTGTCTGTCGCAAAGCCGTAGAGCCCTATGTTCGTGTCACCGTTAAAATTTGTTTTTAGGAAGTTCATGACTTTATCTTGGAGGAATAATCTTAAAAACAGAGGAATTAGCAGTTATTCCAGTTATTTATTACTATTGTTTCTATCTTGATTTTGTCCTTTTAGGAATGAAGCCCTTTTTCTTTTCAACAGCGTCAGGGAACTCGAGTTCTATCATGTCCCCGTCTCCAAGTTTGAGTTTGTCCTTCAGCCCGTCCTTTGCAACCAGTTCCACTATATCGTCTGCATATATGCCATGGGCTTCCTGCATCGCCCAGCATCTGTATTTTTCCTCTTTCGAGCCTGATTTCATCACGATGCTTACAGGCACGAGGTATGCGTTTATCATCTTGCTTCCGTCCTGAAGAACATTTTCAATTCTCTTTGTCGCAAGCAGTTTCATGTCTATTTTTCTCTCAAGCTTCACGTCCATTGTTCCTTTGAACGGTTCGTACCCAAGCAAATTCACTAGTCTGAAGAAATGAACAGAAATAAGGCCGCTGCCCCTCTGGGCGCCTGAAAACACAACGCCTTTCACGCGCATATCATCACTGTTATTTTATTGTTATGAAAGAATTAAAAGAAGTCTGAAATTACGGCAAGCAGGCAGTACTGTCGCTTTTCTTTTGAAAATTAATATCATTGACAAGACGCCAGAAGACAGTACTTTCTTACATTAATTTCTATCACTTGTTTTCAGTGTTTTCTATACTTTCTTCTTTTTCTTCCTTTTTTTCAGTCTCTTCTTTGCCTTCAACTGCCTTTTCTTCCTTTTCTTTTTGCAGTGCCTTCGGGCCAAGCCTTTCCATCAGCTTTTCCTTGGCGCTCTTTTTCTCTGTTTTTGGTGCTGCCTTGAAATCAGTGTACTCAAACCCTACAAGCTCAGCCTTCAGGACATCGCCGTCCATGATAACCTTTACACGGACCTTCCTGACAGGCCTTCTAATGCCCCTTTCCCAAACATTGCTGTTGAGGTTCTGGCCGAACTTCACTGTCTTTGCCTTTGTATGTTTCTTGAGATAGTCACGAATAAGTCTTATAGAATAAGGGCTTCTTTTGCGTTCTGATTTCCTCTTGTACGTTTTACCTAAAGGAATTGTGAATATTCTTTCGTTTTCTTTCTTTTCAGCCATATATAATCAACTATATTTTCTTTAATCCGTTATCTGACAGGTGGCGGTTTAAAATTTCTTTTGCCTCGTTCTCTGTTAGATATGGCATTGCGCCAGCATAACCATTTTCAAAGACGTCATCTGCGTAATCATTCTGACTCACAAAGCTTGTATAAATTTTGAGGTGCTCTTCCTTTATTTCACCTACAGTCTTTTTTATGGTTATGTCAAAGTTTTCCTGATTCTGCTTATTTACTTTATAGGCCTCTCTTACAAGAGGCTTGATAATTCCGACCGTTCTAAATTCTATATATCGAATATCATCTGAGACTTGATCAATCATAAGTTACATCCTATTTCATGCACGCCGTTTTCGGCCATTGTTTGCTGTTTCTGTGAAAGGCGATACATTCGCAGCACATTCCGTGCCTCGGGCAGTCTTTTTCAGGGCACGGGCAGTTTTTTCCGTTTCTTTCCCTGTTCATGCATACACGGCCATTATCAATCCCTGTTCTCAAATATTGTTTCCAATTAATTTCTTTTACTTGATTTTCTTATG
>JACPVU010000065.1 GCA_016191585.1 archaeon | reverse complement strand
GCTGTCGTAATAACTTTCTCTGGCATAAGCGTACCAGCGTGCAGGGATTTCTCGTATGTAGACGTTTCAACAGAATGCCCGCTGGCATCTTACAAATCCATAAAGAGTGCGATATGTTAGAACAGCAAAAAAGCGGAGGCGTGCCCTTGGTGGATGCCTTTCTCTCTCAAAGTTTATCCGCCACCATTGCTCCATCCAGTTTTCCCGCGAGCATTATAAACATAACTTATGTCTGCTACGTTCCCGTCCTCGACAGGTTCGCTACATTCATAATCCCGCAGGTCTGGACTTCGACGCTCTGATGATGGGCCTTGAAAAAAAACTGCACCGCCCTCGGACTTCGGTCCCGTCTATAGTGGATTTACGGTTACAGGCAGCCACTGACTGCCCGACCTAGCCTCCGGAATTAGTTTGGACGCGAACCTTAAAAAAGTGATGCCAGAGAAAGCTATGCCTAGTTTGCTAAATATCTTCTGACTTTAATCGGAAATATTTCTGCACAAATGAAGTTTTTGAAATATCGTAGTATAAATATCTACGACCTGAAGATCGTAGTATTTCCTCAGAAAGCAAAGCTTCCTGGGATCTCAGGAACTTTGTTCCTGCAGATTTGCATGAATGCTATAATAGAACGGTCTAAAGGCCGCAGTATTAAACTTCGTTCAATGCAATAAAACTTCGTTTAGTACAAAAAATAAAAACATTATTAAAAAGATAAAAAATCTGTCTAGCACGTTGCTGTCGCAACCAGGCCTGCTGTCGTTATTTTCAATGACGAACCGCTTGCACAGCCTGCTGCCAGGGTGCATCCCTTTACTTCACCTGCACTTATTGACGTTATGCCGCCCCAGTTGCATGCTGTCAGAACACCATCAATATAGACAACTACTCCTGATACGCTCAACGCTGCGCTGCCCGTGTTTCTTACGTACAGGTTTGTCCCGCTTACAGAGTCTATTGAAACAGACTGCTTGATATTGCCGGTTACTCCTGACATTTCACTTTCAGCTGTTGTGCCTGCTGTTGTGAATATTCTCTGGAAGAATCCAAAGCTGTATCCAACTATCGCTATCACGATTATCAGCAGCAGTATAGTTGCTACGACAGGTGTTATTCCTTTTTTCATCTATATCGCCTCTATCTACAAGCACTTAGGTGTTCCGTCAAATGTGTCAGCTATTCCGGCGCAACTCGTTGCTACAATTACCTTCGAAAATCCGGCTGGGCATGCTGTCAGAGAAACGCCTGAAAACGTAAGTGTCAGCAGGTTTCCCTTGTTGAAGGCATTCGTAGGCGGTGCTGTTGAAAAGTTGCTTCCGGACTGGTTTATAACTTGTGCGTCCTGGATGACAAGGTTGTTTGCGAGTCCGCTGTTCTTTACGATAACTTTAACAGTCTGACCATATGCGGCTCCTGTAATGTATACGTCTTGTATATCTATCGCAGCAGATGCACACTCAACTGTGGATGATGTCTTGTTCGACACGGATTTTGTTGTATCCTGTATTGTCCCTGTGAAGAAGTTCAGAACAAGAACAGCAATTGCAAGTGTGAATGCTATCAGAAGTACAGACGCAAGCATTGCTGATATACCCTTCATTTATTTTTCACCTGAATTAAATTATACCGGCTCATATATATACGTTTTGATATGCCGTTGGTGAAAAAAATATCTATATTAAATTACGTTTAACTCATGTTTGCCAAGAACTAATAGCGTCTGTGCGGCACAGGCGTAAAAATGTAGTATTTTTCATTGCCTTCAAGTTCCTGCATTATTCTGGAGACTATGGCTTTTGCCGGGTCTGAAAACTGCCTCACCCGCTGCTTAAGGTCTTCAAAACTATCGAAAGGCTTTTTTCTTCTCTCTTCAAGTATATCCATCAGGTGCTTTTTTCCTACGCCCGG
>JACPVU010000064.1 GCA_016191585.1 archaeon | reverse complement strand
TAGTAAAGACTTTACTTTTTGAGGTTGGAATGGTTGTATTTCTATCAATTAATGGTTCACGTAACCCACCTAGTACTTCAACTCCTAGGGTAAGTGGAGTAACATCAAGGAGTACAATGTCACTTGTAACATCTCCTGCAATAATACCCGCCTGTATTCCAGCACCTAATGCTACTGCTTCCATAGGATCAACTCCAGATTCAGGTTCCTTGCCTAAAACAGAGGCAACAAACTTTTTTACTAATGGAATTCGTGTTGGTCCTCCCACAAGAACAATTTTAGTAATGTCGGAAGGTGAAAGTTTTGCATCTTCCAAAGCTTTTGTCATTGATGGCCTGCATCTTTCTATAATTGGATTTATGAGATCTTCTAGCTTTGAACGGGTAAGTTTCATTTCTAGATTCTTTGGACCAGCAGTTTGATCATATGATATAAATGGTAAATTGATATCAGTCTCCATCACGGAAGAAAGTTCAATCTTTGCTCTTTCTGCAGCTTCTCTTACTCTAACCATCGCTGCATTATCCTTTGAGAGATCGATTCCAGTGTTTTTTCTAAAAGCTTCAATGATGTAATCTATTATGATCTTATCCATATCAGTGCCTCCAAGTTGTGTATCACCAGAGGTACTCATCACTTCAAAAACGCCACCACCCATTTCCATTATGGTCACATCGAGTGTTCCACCACCCAAATCAAACACCAAAATTTTCATATCTTGCTTTGCCTTGTCTAAACCAAATGCAAGTGATGCAGCTGTTGGCTCATTGATAATTCTAACAACTTCTAGTCCGGCTATCTGACCAGCATCCTTCGTTGCTTGTCTTTGATTATCGTCAAAATATGCAGGCACTGTGATTACTACTTTTTCAATTTTTTCGCCTACAAATGCCTCTGCATCTCTTTTTATTTTCTGTAAAATAAATGCAGAGATTTGCTGAGGTTTGTATTCCTTGTCATTTATTTTGAAAACATAGTCACTTCCCATCTTTCGTTTCGCAGCTACAATTGTGCCTTCTGGATTTGTAACGGCTTGCCTTCTTCCAGGTTCTCCTACAAGAAGCTGCCCATCTTTTGTAAAAGCAACAATAGATGGAAACGCTTTACCACCTACGGTTGTTCCTTCAGCTGCTGGAATGAGCGTTGGTTTACCAC
>JACPVU010000029.1 GCA_016191585.1 archaeon | reverse complement strand
AACGTACTGATGGTTATGCAGAGCTCTGGCTACATAGGGAGCTTCGAGTTCATAGACGACGGAAAGTCCGGAAAGTTCAGGATAGAACTTATAGGAAAGATAAACATGTCGCGTGCGATACGCCCGAGGTTTGCGGTTGCGCACGGCGAATACGAGAAATGGGCTTCAAGGTACCTGCCTTCGCGAAGCTTTGGCGTCCTCATAGTATCGACGTCCAAGGGAGTGATGACCAATCACGAAGCCGCGAAAGCGCAGACAGGCGGACGAATATTAGGGTACGTATATTAATATTTCGGTGGTCAGAACAATGGAAACTTTTGTTGAAGTGCCTGACGGTGTAAAGGCAGACGTGAAAGAGAAGAAGGTCATAATCAGCGGACCGAATGGCACGCTCGAGAAAGATTTTGATGATCCAAGATTCAACCACTTCATAAAAATAGAAAGCGACGGTAAAAAAATAACCGTGACGTCGACGGGCGAAAGAAGGAAGCTGGGTTCGCTTGCAGGCTCGATAACAGCCCACGTGAGGAACATGGTCACCGGTGTCACGAAAGGCTACAAGCGCAGAGGTTCATGTTGACAAGGAACATATAGAAATAAAAGGAATGAACGTGGAAGCTGTCGGCCAGACAGCTGCAAACATAGAGCTTGCGTGCAAGATCAAGGGACGCGACCGCAGGATATTCCAGGACGGCATATACCTTTCAGGACGCCACATGCAGACAGGAGAAAAATTGTGATGGTGAAAAAAATGAAGAAAAAAGTGCTTATCGTTGACGATGAAAAGCTTATTGCATCTAGAACCTCAATTATATTGCGGGCAATCAGCTATGAGATAGACACGGCATGTGATGGAAAAGAGGGATTCGAAAAATACAAAAGTTTCGAACCTGATATAGTCATAACGGATTTCAGCATGCCGGAATTCAGCGGCATTGAGCTCGCAAAGATGATAAGGAATTACGAGAAAGAAACAGGGAAAAAACCCTACATAATCCTTGCCACGGCCATTGCTGACACCTCAGATTTGGGCGAGTTGGAGAATGACGGTGTGGATTACTTACTCAAAAAGCCTTTAGATACTAGAAAATTGCTGAATATCATTGTTAACCAGCCTGCTTATGGTGAATAAAATGGGGAAAAAAGTGCTGATAGCTTACAGTGATGAACCAACAAGACGCATAATTAGTCAAACACTCGGATTTTTGGGAGGACATGAAACGTATGTGGCTCAGGGCATTAAAGAAGGACTTAACGCATACAAAGAAAATAATTTTGACGTAGTTGTTGCCGGCAAAATGTACGACGGCAACGGATTCAAATTTGCAGCTGAAATAAGAAGACACGATGCTGGAACAGAAAAAAAACCCGTCATAATTGTAGTTTGTGATGATTACAAGGACACAGAAAATAATGAAAAATGGATGTCAATAAACAAAATTTTTGTCAGACCTATCCATTCAGAAACACTGCTTAATGAAGTCAATTCAATTGGTGAATAAAATGTCAAAAAGATTCAAGAGCCAGGATCATTTCCGTTACAAGCGGCTAGGAAAAAGATGGAGACGCCCTGTTGGATGGCAGAGCAAGCTGCGCCTCAAGAAAGGCGGAAGCGGCATGAGCGTGGCAGTAGGATACAGGTCGCCAGTTGTTTCAAGGGGAAAAGTCGAAGACAATATCAAGGAAAAGAAAAAAGAAGCCGAGAAGAAAGCAGAGGAAAAAAAGATTGAGAAGGCAGAAAAGAAAAAGGCAGCAGAAAAAAAGGCAGCCGAAGGAAAGGAAGAAAATGTTGCGGAGAAAACAGCAGAAACTGAAGTCAAAACAGAACAAGAGAAAGAAGAGTGAGTAATAATGATAGTATCTTTCGGTGAAGGAAAATGCCCGTTGTGCGGAAATTTTGGAAAAACTACAGGGCACAAGACGTTCAAGTGCAACAGGTGTGAAATTTCATTCAATAATTTCCTGATATCAGCAGCAAGGGAGATAGAAGAGTACACAGACATCTACTGGAGCTGAAGAAGTGATTAAAAATGGCGGGGCTAAAATCACAGAAAAAAATGGCGGCAAGAATAATGAAGTGCGGCACCAGCAGGGTCTGGATTGATCCTGCAAAGGGCAACGATATAGCAGAAGCAATAACGAGCGCCGACATAAGAAAGATGATAAGCGACGGCATCATAAAAAAGCTGCCGAAGATGAACAACAGCACGTTCCGCATCAAGAAAAAGGCTGCGCAGAAAAAGAAGGGCAGGCAAAAAGGGACAGGCTCAAGAAAGGGAAAGAAAGGCACGAGGCTCAACAAAAAGAAATCGTGGATGAGCAGGATAAGATCAATAAGGAAACTGCTCGTCCAGCTAAAGACCGAAAACAAAATAGATAATCGCACGTACAGAATGCTCTACATACAGGCCAAGAGCGGATCCTTCAGGAGCAGGGCTCACGTTATGATATACATAGAAAGAAACAATCTGATGAAAAAAGAGAAATAGGATTGATGAACATGTTGAAAAGAAGACGGGAGAAAAAAACGGACTACAAGCAGAGGCTTGCGCTGCTGAAATCCAACTCACAGAGATTAGTCGTCAGGCGCTCGCTGAATCATATTCACATGCAGATAATAAGCTTTGACGGAAACACAGACAGGGTCATACTCGAGAGCTCGACAAAGGAACTGAAAAAATACGGGTGGATTGCACACTGCGGCAATACGTCAGCTGCGTACCTTGCAGGTCTTTTGTTCGGCGCAAATGCAAAGAAACAGGGAATAAAAAATCTCATACTTGATATCGGATTGCATACATCGGTAAAGGGATCGTCTTTATACGCAGCTGCATTAGGCATAAAAGACGCGGGGGTAGAAATGCCTGTCGGAAGCGGCATAATTCCTGACAAGAGCCGCATAACAGGAAAACATATCGCAGATTATGCAGGCAAATTGAAGAAGGACAGCTCTGAAAAATACAAGAAACAGTTCTCGGCTTACATAAAGGCCGGTGTCGACCCTGAAAAAATCACAGATCATTTTAATGAAGTCAAGAAGAAAATCTCAGATGAATTTGGAATTGCAGCAAAGGAAAAATCAAGCAAAAAGGATGATGAATAAAATGATATATGTATCAAATTATAAACTCATATTGAATGATAACGTAAACATCGAGTCAGTGCCCGTTGGAGATATTCAGCAGAAAAAGGTTGGTGAGTAGTATGGAAGGAAATCCGAGCTATAAACTTAAGATAAAAAATGACGTAGACATAAATGCAATAGCCGTTGGGATCATTGAGAGACATCTAAAAAACCACACAGATAGCACAACAGAAGTCAAAAGAAATTACAGCGATAGATCACTGGAAATTTATTTTCCAGATACGGTAACATTGTCAGACAAAGAAGAAAAATACCTCAGCTTTTGGGGAAATGTTGAAAAGATAGGAAAATTAGAATTGGTGAAATAAAATATGTCAGAATGGATACCGAGGACAGAATTAGGGAAACTAGCAGCCAAGGGAGAGATCACCCTGGACGGCATCTTTACCCAAGGCAAGAAAATAAAAGAAGCAGGCATAATCGATACGCTGATCCCGAATCTCCAGACAGATATAATATTCATAGGCGGTTCTCCTGGAAAGGGCGGCGGAATAATGCGAACGCCTACAAGGAGAACAGCAAGGATGCACAGGTCAGGCCGGCGTTACAGAACGCAGGCCATGGTAATCGCAGGCAACGGCGACGGCTACATAGGAATAGGCATGAGCGAGTCTGTTGAAAACAGAAAAGCAATAGAGAAAGCTACGGAAGCTGCGAAACTGAACATAATGCCTGTAAGGCGTGGCTGCGGATCGTGGGAATGCGCGTGCGGCGAACCACATACTATTCCTTACGAAGTAGAAGGAAAAGCGGGCTCTGTTCGCGTGAAACTTATTCCTGCGCCAAAAGGAATAGGCCTCTGCATAAACGACGAGGCAAAGAAGGTCATGAGGATAGCAGGCATAAAGGACATATGGTCTAAATGCTACGGATCGTCAAAGACAAGGAACAACTATGCGCTTGCACTCTTCGACGCTTTCAGGAAGATAAACAAGATGAGGACAGAGGCAAAGAAAAACCACGACGAGGTCGAGGAAGAAAATACAGAAGTAGAAATGTGATGACAATGATAGTTGCAATACGACTCAGGGGGTCTGCAAAAATAAGAAGGGACATCAAAGACACCCTGTACATGTTAAAACTCAGGAGGGTTAACACGATGATCCTGCTTGAGAAAGACCCGGTAACAATGGGAATGATAATAAAGGTCAAGGACTACATCACGTGGGGAGAGATGTCAGACGAGGTCAAACAATTGGTGGGAAGCAAGAAAATTGTGAGGCTGAAGTGCGCAAAAGGCGGGCTGAAGTCGATAAAATTGAAATATCCTAAAGGAGATTTGGGCTACAGGGGCGCTGCGATAAACGACCTGATAAAGAGGATGTTGTGATGAAGTCAGCAGTAATTGTTGTAGACATGATAACAGGAATGGAAAAATGGATTCCAAGAAAAAGAATAGAAAAAATCATGCCTAACATAAAAAACCTGCTGGAAAAAGCAAGGAAGGAAAAGGTTCCTGTAATATTCGCGGTGCACAGGCCGCTGGGGAAAAAAGGGACAAGGATTTACAGCGAAATAGCAGCAGGAAAAAATGATACAATACTTGGAAAAAACGAGTACAGCTGCTTTTACAATACAGACATGGATAAAATATTGAAGAAGCTGAAAGTCAAGCAGCTGATCGTTGCAGGCGTAAGCACACACTGGTGCGTCCTGACTACGGCAATAGACGCATCATACAGGAAATACAAGACGGTTTTATTGGAAGATTGCATAACAGCGCCGGACAACAGAAAACATAAGCTGGCAATAGAGTGGATGAAAGATACGCTTCCGGTTGTTGTCAAGGATTCAAAACAGAAATTATGGTGATTAAGTATGACAGTAAGATTCAAACAAAAAGTCAGAAAATGGCGCGGACGAACAAGCCACGGCTGGGGCGCCAAGAAGAAGCACCGCGGCGGCGGATCACAAGGCGGACGCGGTTTCGCAGGACTGCACAAGCACAAGTATACAAAAATCACGACAAGCGGCAGCATGGATTACTTCGGCTTCAAGGGATTCACGTCGCTGAAGAAAAGGGCAAAGGCACTGAATGTTGGCGACCTGAGAGACGTATGCGACGGGAAAGAAGATGTAAACCTCACGGCACTTGGCTACGGAAAACTGCTGTCGCGCGGAAAGGCAGACAAAGCATACATAGTAAAAGTAAAGTCATTTTCAAAATCAGCCAAGAAGAAGATCGAGGAAGCCGGCGGAAAGATTGTTAGTTAGGTTGGATTATGGTGGTTTAATGAATAATGAGACTCTGCTTCTTGGTGGAAGAGGAATGCTTGCACATTCTCTCAAAGATAGACTTATGCTAGCATATTTTGCTGACCCTTTCGAAACCAAAGCTCAAAGATTAATTGAATATAAAGGTACAAAATATGTGATTGATTACGACTACGAGCAAACAATAAAAGTACTGGGCATTTTCAATCCAACAAAAAAACCAGCAGAAGGTAAATACGGTTTTGATGCATACGGTTTTGATACTATAGAAGATACAAAAACTATCGAATATGAAATAACAGAAGAAATAATCGGATTGACTAAAGACTTTAGTAATGTACAAATATCAATAGGGCTATTAAGAAGATCATTGTTTGAACTTTATAAAGAAGAACTGATTGAAAAAATACTGGAAAGAAAAAAACGTACCTGATTAATAATAAGTGTGGTCAAAGATGTCTTTTATCGACAAGATAATATCAAAACTTCCGGGTGTAGTTGAACCTAAGACCCATCTTAATTTCAAGTCCCGCCTGAAGTGGACAGGCATAATACTCCTGATATTCCTTATTCTCGGGCAGATAACTGTATACGGAATTTCGCCCACGTCAAAGCAGCAGTTCCAGTTTTTTGAAGTTATACTCGGGTCGTCTATGGGCAGCCTGATGACCCTGGGCATTGGCCCTATAGTCACTGCGTCCATTATATTACAGCTTCTTGTAGGGTCGGGCATAATCGGCTGGAACCTGAGGACGCCCGAGGGAAAGAAGAGATTCCAGGGAACACAGAAAATACTTGTGGTGTTCTTTGCGTTCTTCGAGGCGTTTGCGTTCGTATCATTCGGCGCTGTACAGCCTGTAAGCAATGACGGAGGACTGTTTGCACTGCTTATACTGCAGCTCGCTTTCGGCGGCATAGTTGTACTGCTCATGGACGAAGTGGTGAGCAAGTGGGGCATAGGTTCCGGCGTTTCATTATTCATAGCAGCCGGGGTAACAAAGACGATATTCGTCCGCGCTTTCAACCCGCTCACGCCTGCCGGGTCGACTGTGCCTGCTGGCTTGATCCCGCAGTTCATAACGTACATGGGACTGGCACTGAAAGTGGAGATACCGCTTGCACTCGGTTCAATTCGCGGCTTCTCGAGAAGATGGCCATTGAATCTGATTTACACAAGCAATATCCCGGTCATACTTATTGCAGCACTGCTCGCTAACCTGCAGCTAATGGCACAGTTCATGGCAAGAACAACAGAAAGCGGACTGCGGTGCGGCTTTCTTGGATGCTTTGACACGCAGACAGGACGGGCACAGAGCGGAATAGCCACGTTCTTCTCGCCGCCTTCGTCATTGAACGTGCAGATATTCTCGATAATACTCCTGGCGGTAATATTTGTCGTTGCGTTCCTTGCGTTCTACTTCAAGTTCAAGGGAGGAATCAAGCTCATAGGGCTTGCAGGCGTGGCCGGGTTCATCCTCGCAACAATTGTCACTGCGTCATCGGTCGGATTGCCTACTGGAATGGATTCGTTGCGGGTAATTGTGTACACCATCATACTGACTGTCGGGTCGATGATATTCTCCATATTCTGGGTAGCAACGAGCGGCATGGACTCGAAAGCAGTTGCTGAACAGATAGAAGGATTAGGAATGCAGATACCAGGATTCCGCAGAGATCCGAGAATAGTCGAGGAAGTCCTCAACAGGTACATACCTACGCTCACGATAATAAGCGGACTTTTCATCGGTTTACTGGCATCGATAGCTGACTTTACCGGCGCATTAGGCACAGGTACAGGAATACTGCTGACTGTCATGATCATTTACAACCTGTACGAGAACATCGCGACACGCTACATGGAAGACATGCATCCAGCGCTGAGGAAATTCTTCGGGTAAGTTTTACATATAATAATGACAATAATTGAGAAGGTCAATGAAAAGGACACATCAAAAGTAATGAAAATACTTGATGGGTTTCATCCCGTTGCATGCAGAGAGTGTAAGAATAGGAAGGGATTCGACCTGAAGTTGTTTCTTTTAAGCAAAGGATCGGATAACGTAAAAGAGATGCAATTAATAAGAAAAAGCATTGAGCGTTATGGAGTGCAGGATTTTGGTGTTTATAACACGGGAAGAAGATCAATAATTGTGGCAGCTCTCTGTAATAATTGCAAATCCGATCACGTTATATGGGATTATTGTGACGACTGTGAATGGGTCAAAAAGCAGCTCCGCAAATAAATCC
>JACPVU010000028.1 GCA_016191585.1 archaeon | reverse complement strand
GAGGGTGAAGCTGAACTCGTGTGCGAGTTCTTCAACTTCATCTCCTACATATGCTGCATCCAAGCAGAGATTTTGCTTGTGATATTTTCTTGGCTTTGGTTTTTTCACAACAATGTTTTCTATTGAGAACTTTGATTAACCCCCTCGCGCATTAATACTTTCAGATTTTTATGCGAGGTGAGACAATGGTTTCTTTGGTTGGTTTTTCGCTGCGCCATGCGCACAAGCGCGTGGAGCGCTTAGGCGACCGTTTGTTAGCGGTTGAAAAAATGGTGGACTGGGAACGGTTCCGGCCTTTGGTGGCTGGGTTGTATGACGACGACCCGGAAACTGGCGGGCGGCCCCACACAGACGAAGTTGTACTCGTAAAATGTCTGGTTTTGCAGTCGTGGTATAACCTGGCTGACCAAGAACTGGAATACCAGTTGGCAGACCGTTTGTCGTTTCAAAAGTTTTTGGGTTTTCCCGAAACCATACCCGACTACTCCACCATTTGGTATTGCCGGGAACGCTTGGCACAGTCTGATCGGTTAAAAAAAATCTGGAAAGAACTGCAACACCAACTGGACGCCAACGGTTTTGGCGTCAAAAAAGGCGTCATCCAAGACGCCAGCATTATCACTGCCGATGTGGGCAAAAAACGCCAGTACCAAGAAAAAAAAGCGGCCAAAGAAGGAAAGGCTACTGAGTACTCGCCAAAGCAAGAAGCCCATATGGACCACGACGGTTCGTACACCGTCAAAAATGGCCAAGTCGGCTTTGGATACAAGATTCACCAAAAATGCGACGCAAAAAACGGATTCATCCGAAGCATTAACGTAAGCACTGCATCGTTGCATGACTCGCAAATCGACTTATCAAACAAAGGCGACCCGCCCATGTACCGCGACAAAGGCTACGCCGGCATTCCACCCCGTTACGCCAAAGATTTTACCATGCGAAAAGCCTATCGCAACACTCCATTAACCAGAGCGGACAAGTTATGGAACAAACACATCGCAAAAAAACGAGCCTGTGGTGAACGGCCAATTGCCGTCATCAAAAACGTGTTCAAACGCGGGCACACGCTACTCAAAAACATTGCCCGCGTCACAGTTCAACAAATCTTCAACGCATTTGCCTTCAACGTGTACAACCTGTACACGTATGCCAAAGACCGTTAGCCATCGGCATCGACAAACCACAAAAAACAGGGAAAATCAAACCAAAAACGGGTTTGGCAAAGCCCAAACCCGTCAAAAACCAGCCAAAACTCGCCAAACCTTAAAAAAACAACGGATAATCAAAGTCCTCTATATTGAATGGGGCTTATCTAATTTGATATCGATGCCTAAAAAATCTGCAAAATCTAAAAAATCTTCAAAAGCAAAGAAAGTAAAAACAGGTTCAATGCCAACAGAGGCCCAAATTAAAAGTGCAGCAAAAGAACTGGAAAAAATGCCGATAGGAAAAGTCATTGTAAGAAACGGGTTTAAATTTGCACGATCTAGTGGTGGGCACGTTGCATTCCAAAAGAAATAGCCCCTTCTACGCTAATTGAAATCAATTCGTTTGCTACTTTGTCACTATCTTGGCTTCGCTCGATAGTACTGTCAAAACGCATGTGCAAACGCCCTCAGCAGGTGTTAACCTCATCACAAATCAGAGTTGAGTTAACTCATCACAGGGCAAACTAATTGGCTTTCAATGTGTT
>JACPVU010000027.1 GCA_016191585.1 archaeon | reverse complement strand
ACTTGTTGGAACATCATTTGCAACACTTACTATGGATGAATCAACAATAGGCGGCGAGTGGAACTCTGGTGAAACAATTCCAGTAACACTTGTTGATAACGATGCAAACCTTAACTCACGAGTTGATGAAGACTTGGATGTGTTCAATAATGCTACTAAACTGATTCCTGCAATTTCTATTGGCTCCCCATTTACAATAAAAAGTGGTGATAACGCAACTATTTGGGATGCATTGAAAATAAGCTCTGGTATTAATGTAGGTCACGGCTTTATTACATCAACTAGCGGTGTTCTTCATTATTGGGCTGGTGGGTCTTCTATTGATACATTTAGTCAGAGGATGATCTTTACACCTACCTTTACAAATGCTAACACAACTTTTGTCGATCTTGACATAAGAACTGACCGTAAAGAAATGCCTGCAATAACAATTGATTTAGGAGGTAGAACATTTACTGATTTCAAAAATGTAATAAAAGATCCTAGGGGTAGCACAGTAGGCAAGTTCAAAGGACTTAACATGATAAACATTGATTTCAGATCATTTGATCAAAATGTTGATGAGTCACCAACTGATAAAGGATTTAATGGGACAAGAATTTATCTCATAGGAGATACTTCAGGAACCGATTTAACATTTAATGATATACTACAACGAGATGGTGCAACAATTGAGGCACTTTCTCTTGCAAACACTACAATTTTCAAGGGACTAATCAATCTAAATGCAACAGATACTGCAAATGCTGGTTGTTCAGGCTGTAATGTTTATAGAAATATCTTTAGCAGCGATGTAACTACGCTTTCAGATAGTGATCAAATTGGATTATTGATACACTTTGATACAAATGATTTAGCATTCCCAAGTCTTGGCACTGCTACAAGACCATTTGTAGTTGATTTCTTTTCATTTGGATTTACAAATGATGGTGACTCTACAACTGATAGAGTGAATAATGCTATCTATAGGCTAGAACTTGAAGAAACGGGCGATAATACAAGTGCCTTCATAGGAACAGCAGAATATGTTATGCTTAACCAAATTAACATCTTGCAAAATTCAACTTACACAAGCTTGGCTACAATATCTGATGATGTAACCTTAATTGTTCATGAGGATCTGACAGATGAGGACTCTGTAAGGGTTAATTATAATGACTTGGCAGGCGATGGCACTATACTCCCAACTGCAGATCAGCAGGCAGCACCAACACACTCTGGTGTTGTAAGCTTTGACTTTGACAACTACAAGATTGCAGACACCGTAACAGTCACACTTACCGACCAGGACCTTAACGTCGACTCTGAAGTAATAGACATCTTCACTGTTGTTACAACAAACGTTGGAACTAGAGCTGATGATGCCTATGATCAAGTTGGCGTAAAGAACTTTGGTCAAAACAGTAGAGGTGAAAACTTTGGTCGTTTGCTTGACATTACATTTGATGACGAACGTTGGCTAGCACAAGGTGTATCTTCACCGGTATCATCAACTTCATGTACTGGTACCTTGACAGCACCAAGTGACGACGGCCTTGCAGCAACTGGCTTTACTCTAGTAGAGTCAGGCATTGCAACAGGTGTCTTCACAGGTTCATTTGCAATCCCAGCACAGTACTGTGCAAGAGCATCAGGAACTGGCGCCCTCACATCTACAACTGGTACAGACATTGAGGTCAACTATGTTGACTATAGAGATGCATCAGGTGAGATAATTGAGGTAGGAGACGGAGCAGGCGTTAGGGCCAACACAGGCTCAGTAAGCCTTGATAGAACCGTCTATCCTGTCCCATGGGGTACAATATCTGATGCCACAGAAGCTGATGGCGGTACAAACACACTACCAACAGGCAAGACTCCAACAACTGGCACTACAACAAGGTCACTATTCCCGATTCACGCAACTGGTATCTCAACTTCTGTAAATACAGCAGATGAGACGCTAGGAAGCGGTGATGTTGTAGTACATATCAGAGTCAACGACGCAGACTTTAACCCATCAGGAACAGGTTCTGATAACATTGCACAAAACGCAACATCTGCAACTGGCACAGACCTAGCACATGGTCCAGTAAAGATTATGGTTCAACGTGGTACTGATATTGCTCTACTTGCAACAGCAGGTGCAGCAGTAGCAAATACCGGTGTAATCACAAACGGTGATACTGTAATCACAGCAGCTGGTGTCAGATCACAGACTCGAGAAATCGGTCCAATTGCCGAGGTTTCACCAGATGCAGGAATATTTGAGCTTGACTTTACTGTCAGATTCACCGATGGTCCATTGAGCACAAAATGTCCAACAGGTACCGAACGATACACCGCACTTGATGGCAGTGGTCAAAACCGCGAAGACAACAGGTTCTTTGCTACAACTGCCTCTACGGCAACAGCAGCAACAGGCCAGTTTAACCTAAACAGCACAACTAACGGTCGCCACTGTATCCTACAGGGTGATATACTCACAGTAGAGTACAGAGACCCAACAGATGCTTCAGGCAACATCAACACAGTTACAGATTCAGCTACATTTGATCTAAGAAACGGCGTTCTCCAGTCAGACAAATCTGTCTACATTATCGGTTCAGATATGATCTTGACCCTAATTGAGCCAGACTTTGACAGGGATAACGACACCGCAGAGACATACGATCTTGACTTGATCGAATGGGACTCTGATGCAGCTGAACTAACAATGGGTAACAAGGCTTCTGTAGCAGTAGCAGCCGAAACTGGCGCAGCATTTGACCCAGAACCATCAAACTTTAGAGAAACCGGTGACAGTACTGGAATATTCCAGATTGTAATCGAGATTCCAAGTCAGATAGGTGGTTCAACTGGCAAGAAACTTGATAGAGGCGAAGCAATCGAGCTAGAATATACCGATTGGGGCCCATCAGGTGCTGATTATGTAGGTGAAGAGGATCAAGACATTAACCTCAAAATATTCACATCAAACTTTGGAGCAACAGTTGAGCTAGACCAAAAAGTCTACACATGGACTGACAAGGTCTTTATCACTATAATTGCACCAGATCACAACTTTGATTCAAACCTAATTGATGAGATAGGTGAAACAGCTGACGATCCAATCATAGTTCAGACAAGACAGGCAAAGCTAACAAACTACAAACTTGTTGAGACAGGTACCGACACAGGTATCTTCACAGGTGAGGTAATACTTGCTGGCTTTAAGCACGATGCCGACGGCAACGCCGCAACAGGCGATTCATCTGGCAACGACATCACGTCATCTACTACCCAAACAGGTAGCGGACCAACTGATGGAAAATTGTCTTCAACTGACAACGATGGTCTTACTGTATCATTTGAGTTCAACGAGGATGAGACAGTAATAGGATCTGCACTGATACGATGGAATATCGGTGAGGTTAGCTGGCTTGAGTCAAGCTATCCTGCAACAGGAACTGGAGTAGTACGTATAGTTGATCCAGACATGAACCTTAACCCAGAATCAGTCGACAACTTTAATGTCGATGTTTGGTCAGATTCTGACGCTGGAGGTATTGACCTAACTGTAACTGAGACAAACGAGGCAACTGGAATATTCGAAGGAACTGTGTTCTTCACCGTTACTGACGAATCATCCGGCCACAGACTCCGAGTCGCAGAAGGTGACACAATCACCGCAGAGTACGAGGACAATACACTACCTGATCCATACACAAGAGCAGACGAACTTGAAATCACTGGAACCGCAATCATTGGCACTATAGTGCCACCTCTTGAGAGAGCTCCGGCTTCTAACGCAAGAGTGGTTGATGCCTTTGGCAATTCACTAACATCAGTTAGCGTAGACCAACAGGTACAGATTGCAGCCGATCTATCAAACGGCCAGGACAGAGATCAAAAGTTTGCATACTTGGTACAGATTCAGGATGAATCAGGCGTCACAGTCTCACTAGCATGGATTACAGGCTCACTAACTGCCGGACAATCATTTAGCCCGGCACTGTCATGGATACCTGGCGCACCTGGAACATACACAGCAACTGTGTTTGTCTGGGAGTCAGTAGATAACCCAACTGCACTATCACCAACCGTAGAAACGACAATTAACGTAAGCTAAGACTAGAAAAAATAAACCCAATTTCCCCTTTTTTCTTTTTTTTAACAAACTAGAACAAGGTTATTGTAGATCATTTTATCAGAAGTAATATCTATAGGACTGTTATCAGAAAATCAGTTGAAACCAATAATTACAATTTTTCTTCTTATGTTATTAGCAATTAATCCCATTACAAGTTTTGCTGAGCAATTGGACGTGTTTACCGACAGCAGCGTCTACACTGATGGTGAACCACTTTTTGTATACGGGAATGCTCTATCAAATGAAAACCTAATCGTTAGACTATTTGCACCAGACGGAACCATTGCAAAATTTGAACAGATCATTACAGAGTCTGATGGCTCATTCAATATTGTATTATTGACTTGGCCACAATCATCTACAAATTTTCCATATG
This sequence comes from archaeon, assembly GCA_016191585.1. Lineage (GTDB taxonomy): Archaea > Aenigmatarchaeota > Aenigmatarchaeia > GW2011-AR5 > GW2011-AR5 > JACPVU01. The sequence continues at coordinate 722 of JACPVU010000027.1, read as the reverse complement.
GCACATATACAGTTGAAATAATCTCAACAGTCCAAAACGGTTTATCAAAAACAATAGATGTAAAATTTAGTTCCACATCAGAAACAGTAGCTGTACCATTAGTTCTAAGTCAAGATATCAGTGGTGTTTCAGAACAGATCATAAAACTAAATTCAATTTTAGATGAAACATCACAAGAACTTGATAGATTAAAGACTGAAATTGAAGGATTTGGGTCTACTTTGAAACGCGCAAGCGATAATGTAGATGCCAGTGTATCCTCAATTTCTCAATCAGTTACAAATATTGAAGAAGCATCAGTACAGCTAAACTCCTTATTATTTCCGATTGTAGCCTCAATTGCAATAATAGTGGCACTACAAATTGTAATAATTGCACGAAGAAGATAGTTTATTATTATAACTTTCACATTTTCATATTATGTCAAGATTAATTTTTTTGCTATTAACAATTGTCTTTCTGTCTACATTAATTAGTAACTCTTATGGTTTTTTAGGAGGCGATCTTTCACAACAATCAACTATCCTTACATCAATCAAAAACATTGAACAACATTCAGATATCATAAAAATATCCCCATTTAATGACCAACAATCAATCAAAAAGAGGTATCTGATATTTGGATCAAGTTCGATACAAAACCTTCATTTAAACAACGAGCTTTATACTGTAAATTCACCGAATGGATTTTTCTCAATAGATGTATTAAAAGAAAATGAGGT
>JACPVU010000030.1 GCA_016191585.1 archaeon | reverse complement strand
TTGGAACGTACCAGCCGTCCTTCGGCGCCCATACGTCGTGCTCTTTTTCCCATTCAGTGCCTGCGTGGGAAATATAATTTATGTTCAGCCTGCCTTTGCCATCCGCTCCTTTTCCGTCTCTTACTATGTCCCTCAAAATCAGCCCGAACCATCCCTTTTCCTTGTACGTGCTTTCCATGGCTTTCTGGAAATCGTTGTTGAAATTGTTCGTGCTCTCCAAAAGAAACAGCTCATAGCCGGATACGTCTGTCATGTCATGAAGCTTCTGGTAAGGCAGCCCGAATCCTTTCGGCTCAAGGGCTACTTTTGCCTTCCTCTGGGTTGTCTCGATTTCTGCGTACGGCATGAAAATCACTCGTATTATTTTAACATAAACAAATTTAAGACGAATAGCAAATCACGTATGCAATGTAAAGGTAATTGGAACTGCATGTCGTTCTTTTATATAATTTCTCAATATTTAATCCCGTGCAACAATATTCTATCATGGACAAGTTTTGCTACAAAATATTCAACTGCGGAAACGACGTAATGCTGGCGATAGCTGATTCTGATATTGTAGGCAAAAAATTCGAGGAAAGAGAGATAGAAATATTTGTCTCCAAGGATTTTTACTGTGAAAAAGAATGTGACAATAAAGAAGCACTGAGACTCTTCAAGAAGTCCACCATTATCAATGCAGTCGGCAAAGGTATAATAGGTGCCATGATAAAAGAGGATATAATAAAAAAGACGTCTGTCATCGTTATAGACGGTGTGCCGCACGCACAGGTCATAGCAGGTGTGTAATAATGAAAGGCCAGTGGTTTCTTATTTCAGCCGTAGTCGCGACGACGATATTCCTTGTCATTTCCGGTCTTTTCAAGTCTTATTTTGTAGCAGACTCGTCGCTGATTGCAAGATCCAACGAGGGTTTTTACTTTCACAATATTGAGCAGCAGATAAACAACAGTATTTACCAGCCTGACTGCACGATGATGGAAAGAAGCCTTCGCGAATTCCGTTCTTTCGTCCAGAAGGAGATAGAAAAGTTCGGTTACGTTGCATTCGTCAATTATAGTTATGTTTGTGAACCGGGAATAAGGACAGTGACTCCGGGGATTTTTGTTTCTTCTGAAAGAATGATACTGTGCAAGAACGTCGATATAAATAATATTCTTTCGCCGGGTGCGGTAGACCTCTTGTGCAGATAGCAGCTGTGCCTAATAGTTCTTAAGTACTTCAGCCTCTTCGTCAGTTATACCAAGCCCGTCGAGAAATTCTTTTTCGCTGAGAAACATTTTTATTAAGTCCATTGAATCTATCAAACCCCTCTTCGATACGTGCAACGCTGCTGCAGCTTTTCTGATTACAGCGCTGTCAGGGGATTTTTGTCTGGACGGTGGTGCATAAAATCCCGATGATAATCTTTTCTTCGGGAGCCCGTAAACGAACATATCCGGCAGATATTTTTGAAGACTCCACGACTGTCTTTTAATGATGAGTGACCTGAACCTATCTGCCTTTGCCAGGTAGTCGTATGCGCGCGCAACGTCACCCACATTTTTATACTCTTTTTGTATATTTTCGTCGATCCATGCAAAAAGCATGTCGTATTCGCTGTAGTTGTCAAGAACCCTGCTGTCGTTTACTGTAAACACTTCTTTCAGCGTCTCGAATATATTTTTTGTCTTTGTACGTGACTCAATAACAGAACATCGATTGTACATATCCAGGTCAATCAGTGCGGCCCTCACGTCACCGCACGAATTCCTTGCTATAGCCTGTATTTCCTTTTCTGTCAGGTTCATATTTTCATTTCTGCATACACCAGAAAGGAATTTCCCTATTATGGTCTCGTTGGGCTTTGAAAATTTTACTGTCTTGAAATTTTTTATGATGTTGCGCAGGGTCTGGTCGTAAATATTATCCAAGAGTATAATTACCGGTGTTTTAGTTTCGTCAAATAATTTTGTCAGTGTCTTCTTTGATCTTATGAACTCTATATTTTCCAGAACTATTATCCTCTTTCCTGCAAAGACGCTTCCCTCTTTGCAGCTTGCAACAATACTGTCTACGTTGCTCTCTTCTATGCCGTGCTTTATTATCGTGTATCCGAATTCTTTTGCAATCAGCTTCAGCGCTATGTCCTTGCCGCAGCCCGTCGGCCCTGTCACAATGAGCGCGCCCTTTTTCCAGCCGAGAAGCCATTTCTTCACTTCACTTACCTGCAGGGTATTGCCTACCATTTCTTTGACTGTCTTAGGCTCGTATTTTTCCAGAAGCATGCTAGTCACTCATTTCCTCACTATCAGGAATACAAAATCCCCTACATTTTTGTTGTTAAAGACATTTGTCCTGGGCCATATCTTGATGGTTTTTTTAATCTTTAGTCCGCACGCCTTTATGTCGCCCTTGAAACGGGCAATATCTACCTTGTACTCTTCATGCCTTATAGACGTCAAATACTGCTCGTTGAACAAGGCGAATATCTGGTTTTCATTGAGCTTCTCGGTTTTCATCATGTATTTTATTCTCTCAAGATAGAATTGGGTTCCTTTGTCAATTGCCTCTGATATGCCAGAAAAGCTATCGATGATTTTCTCGTAAACAATAAAAGCGCCATCATCTTTCATGTGCGCGGAAATATTTTCAAGAAACTTCCTTTTTCTTTTATCCTCTATGTGGTGGTAGGATGACGTAGCAAGAACTATATCAAATTTCTTTCCGGTCTTAAATGATACCGCATCCTTTGCCATAAAGTCGAAATTTTTGCCGTGCAGATTTTTCCTGGCGAACTTGACAAAGTCTGGATTTATGTCAACTCCCAAGTATCTTATATTCTTTAATTTTGACAGCCATTTTCTCGGGAAAATTCCTGTTCCGCAGCAAAAATCCAGTATCTCTAACCGTCCTTTTTTGTTGTGAATTTCCTTGATCAATTCGAAGACCCTGTCGAAATTGATCTCTTCCATCTTTGTACCTATGTATTCGTCGTAATATTTTGGGTCCATTTTATACAGATTCAGCATAGTTTAAGATTGCAGTTTAAACTTAAAAGGTAATCATTCAAATGCCTATATATCTTTTCTCTACTAATTACTAGGCAGTATGGTGTGGTATTCATGAAAAAGAAAATCAAACCGGCAAAAAAAGTTAAAGAAAAGAAAGAAAAAAGCTACAAAAACATATGCATGAGATGCGAGAAACAGTTCACATCTAGAGCCGCTTTGAAGGCGCACAGCAAATCCCATCTTCAAGCGCTGAACGAGATAAAGATGCTCGAAGAAGGACACGTACCTATAGAGACAAAATTCGGCGCTGAATTCAAGGGCAAGAACAAGATAATAGTCGCCTAGTTCATGCTTATGTTAAAGCTGTGCAGTTTCTTTGCGTACTTGTTTACGAGCTCTTCAATTCCAGGAACATTTTCAAGCAGTCGTCCCGCTGCCCTGCCAGAAGCTTTTGACGCTGCCCTGTAGACCTGCCTCATTATTCCGGGACTTTTTTCTTCAAGTTCGTAAACAAAATCCCTGTAAAGGCCATAAGACGTTGTTTTGTTTGCCATTTTATCCATTTGTCTGCTCGGGGCATTTTTGTACCGTTTTTCAAGAGCCCATTCAACACCGCCCTCTATCAGCATTTCGCCTATCGGTATACGCCCGTAACCGGTCATTGCGTGAAGCCCTTTCAGCTTCATCTTTCCGGGCTGGCCGCCGTGGCCTTTCTCATGGTCGTCAACGGCTTTCCCGAAATCCTTGTATTTTGATTTCAGTATGTCAGGATTGTGTGCAATTATCGGATCGGGTCCTATCTCCCTCTCTATCAGCTCGCCCTCTCTTGGATAGACTGTCTTGACGTCCTGCGGGTCAAGGTACCACGCTAATACAGGTGTACCGCGCAGGCTTGTATCATAGAATACTTTTGTAGGCGGCCTCGGTATAGCGTTGTAAAGTTCTGCAACCGCATAAGTAGTGCTGGCGTCCTTGGAGTCATTAAGATGCTTCCTGGCTACGGCAGGATCTATATCAGGTTCATACAGCTCTCTTGTAAGTTTACTAAACATACGTACCACTATTCTAATCTTTTGAATACAACTCTTAAAGCTTCCGTCTTTTATTGCTTTTCTATACGTCAAAACAGAAATTGAAAACAGTAAAAAGAAGGGGATTTGTAGGTTATTCTGGTTCTATACCCGGAATCTTGCAACCTTCTTCAGAACGTCTCTGTGGGTTAAAAAAAGTGCGCGGCAGCAGTACCTGTCTAATCCCAAGTCATTCAGGACTTTTTCTGCTGATTCTCCTGAAGATACCCTTTCCTTGTATTTTTCCCACAGCCCTGCAACCGGCTTTCCGCAGCTGAGGCATCTCACGGGAATAATAATAGCAATCACCAAACCTTATACTTTACTTTACAACAACTTTAAAAGCTTGTTTGTGACCCTTTTCAAAATGCCTTAAGAGTTTTTCATATTTCATTTTATGTAAGGGTTTGATTTTAGTAAAGAATTTATTAACATTCTCTATACCCGTTATGTTCACATGGTAAATTACATTGTCTCTATTTTGTCTTGCAAGATATTTTGTTTTGCCGATGCCAGATTTTATCCCGATGCTATACAATAATTTAACCAAAGATTCTGTTGTTTCGGGGTTAATTGTGTAGTATCTTGCCATGGCTTGTCTCGTATCTACAGTTTCTTCATCATCAAAATATGCTTGTAAAAAGGCTGTCTTGATTTCGTCTGTAGAATCAAGTATTTCTTGAGGCATCACAAGCCAATTCCTTCGGAATTGCGTCCAAAGCCGCCGCATGAAATAATGCTTGACATGTGGAAAGACATGAAACAGCGGTTGGACAGGATCGAGAGAAAAATAGACGAGCTGAAAAAATAGCTATCTCTTTGACTGCTGTTTCGACCTGCGCGGCCCTGCTGTAGACCTTGAAGGCTTGTGTGGTTCTGTCCTGCGCGAATCGGATATCAGCAATGACCTGTCGTAATCAATATACATATATTTCAATTTCTCGTTCTTTGTCCACTTTACAAGCGCGTTGGCTATAGCTGTTCTTGCTGCATTAGCCTGGCCCCAGACCCCGCCGCCGTTTACATTGACGTCAATATCAACACCATTGACAAGGTCTCCTGCTATTTCAAGTGCCTCTCTTATCCTCATCTGCCTGTACCGCGGCTCGATGTTGCCAATAGGCACTGAATTTATAGTGATCCTTCCATTTCCTTCCATGATAGTGGCTCGGGCTATTGCCTTCTTTCTTGTGCCAAGTGTCTGTATTGTCTTTGTTTTCTTCTTTTTTTCCTCTGTCATTCTCTCCATCCCATTGTTCTTGAAACGTCGGAAAGCCTTGTATAGTTGCTTTTTACCGGCTTTATTGCAACATTGTCTATGTCCTTGTCTTTTAGTTCTTCTGGAATACCGACATAAATACGGAGCTTCTTCATGGCTGCCCTGCCGCGTGATGTTTTATACGGCATCATGCCTCTTATTGCCCTGCGCAGTATTGCATCCGGCTTTTTTGGGTAAAACGGCCCGTGTTGTGGGCTCCCGATCTTACGCATTTTCAGGTATTTGTTTACAATTTTGTTTGGGTCGCCTGTGATTATGACCTGTTCTGCATTTACTATTGAAACTTCCTCGCCTTTCAGAAGATGCTTGACAGTAGTTGACGACAACCTTCCCATTATAGCATTATGACCGTTTATTATCTTCATGAAAACACCTATGCAACCAGCTTTGCCTTTGCCTTATCCTTCACCATTTTATATATAGTATACGTCTTTCCGCCTGCCTTTTCAATCTTTGTCTTTGCTGCAGCAGAAAATGACATTGCGTAAACGTCGATTACCCTGACAAGGTCGCCTGTTCCAAGGACTTTTCCAGCCACGACAAATTTGTCGCCTTTCATTTTCTGGATCCTGCCTACGTTCACGGCGTTCTTGGTTCTCTTAGGCCTTTCAAGGCATCGCGCTAAAACTATATAATCGCTGTCCCTGGTCTTTCTGAGTTCTGAAATCAGCTTTAGTATATTATCGTCTGTCGGTCCTGTTGGATGCGGCATAGTATCACCATATGACTTGCTAATTATAAACAAATGCATTTAAAAGATTAATTTCAACAGTCTGTAAAAGCTGTTTTTCTTTTAAAGCTCAAACAACAAAAGTATCTTGAAACGCGGGGGTACCCAAGACTGGTCAAAGGGGCAGGACAACCAGGAACTAACTTGGTTGCGCTAAACTTAAGACTAGCTTAAGTGTCGAGCCGTTACGGCAATGAAATAAGACATCCTGTGCGTTAGTCGCTGCGCGAGTTCAAATCTCGTCCCCCGCATACAGATTTTTCATTATTTGCTAGGAAATAGAGTTTTTATTATACAGTAATTTGTTTTAGAATACAGTAATTTGTTTTAGAATACAGTAATTTGTTTTAGAATACAGTAATTTGTTTTAGAATACAGTAATTTTTCTTGATTAATCTTCTTTTTGAAAAAGAAGATTACTTGGCAGCCTTCTTGAAATCCGATGCAAACTCTTCTGTCTTTTTTTCTAACACGTCTAAAGCAGACTCAATTACATCCTTTGCTGACAAGCCTGAAACGCTTTCAACGTCAAATATGAAACCTGTATCGTCCGTTGAGATAGATACATCACTCACGTCAACACAGCGCATGCATAGTATGCAGTTCAGCTCGTTCGCAACCCTCACCTTTCCGTCTTTTTTTTCAAATACGTGGGCAGGACATACTTCCATAACCTTGTTGTCATCACTCTTCAGCTTTACTATCGGCTTGTATCTGTATCCTGTATGCGCAGCCTGCCACTTGACGTGGTCGACACCAATACCGAGCTGTGCTGTTGCCTCAAATTTCAGCGTCTGGTTTTCAAGCAGCTCGACAATCGGTATATTAGGATCAGCTGATTTGACGTCGTCTGCAGTTGATTTCATGTCACTTGCTTTCGCAATGCACGGCCCTTTTTTCTCCAGAACCAGTGTAACCTCGCAGCGGCTGCAGCCTTTGCCCTTGCATTTGCAGTCTTCCTTGGTATTATAATTATCCTTGTCAAACGTTAACGGTATCAAACCGAGCCTGTGTGCAACGACCTCGTCAAACAATCCTGAATTGTTCTCCTCGAAATCCACGTTCTCTATTGCCATTACAGGCACTTCGTTCTTCATTGTTCTTCGAAGCGCGTTTGCAAAAGCTACGCTGCTGTCCTCGAGTATGAATTTCATCCTGTTGTGCGACTTTTCCAGTATGTGAATCTTCATTTTATCACCTGTTTTTTATAATCGTTTATTTGTTCATTTTTGTGCTTAATTTTCATAAGTGAATGGTAAATTGCGGCTGTACTATGATAGATAAGAGAGATCGTTGTTGACATCTTATTCAACGGGAGTTCTGCAATAAACCCATCATGATACATACTCATTTTGTGGTGGTAGTCGAATTTTATTTTTGCTGCGGGTTCGTTTATTGTCATAAATATCGCATTTTAGTCTTTATACTCTTCTTCCTCTTCTGCCGCCTTTCTTTCTCATGTGGTCGTGGGATATTGGGGTTATATCTTCTATTTGTCCTATCCTGAAGCCTGCGCGTGCCAACGCACGTATTGCAGGCTGCGCGCCTTGTCCCGGGATTCGGGACTTGTTTCCGCCTGGCGCGCGGATTCTTATGTGAAGATTAGTGATTCCTGCTACAATTGCTTTCTCGGCTGCTTTTCTGGCTGCTTTCATCGCCGTAAACGGCTTGCCCTTGTTCATGTCCCTGTCAGTCACCATGCCGCCTGTCGCAAACGCAACGGTTTCTGCACCTGTGATGTCTGTTATATGTATTATTGTATTGTTCATAGATGAATATACGTGGGCTATGCCCCATCTTTCTTTGCTCATTATTAATCACCATTCACTTTCCAGCTTTGACAATCTTTTGCTGTGATACGTTTTCCATAAAGAATGATAAATATTAATCGGCAACACAACAAGAGCTCCTAGATTATCGCCAAGAATTTCCTTCTTTCCTTCGTGGTAATTCATTTTTTCCTTGTGGTGTCTGATCTTTTCATTTAAAAATCTCAATTCTGGATCGTACTCCGAAAGTGTAACGCTCATTTCTTCACCTCTGCCTTGACAAATTTAGCAGCTAAAATAGGATCAAGACTTATTGTATCTTCTTCGCCGCGGCCTACAAGATAACTCGGCCATTTTACCTTCTTGTTGCTGACGAGTATGTGTCCGTGAACAATAAGCTGTCTTGCGTGGCGTGGTGTATTAGCAATGCCCTTTTTGTAGACGATTGTCTGGAGTCTTCTTGATAGAACATCTTCAAGTTTTATGCTTAACACATCATCAAGCTTCGAACAGTGAATGTTCATTGTGTTTAGTTTTGCAAACAGTTCTTTTTCCTTTTTTTCATCGCTCTTTGCGAGCAGTTCCCTTGCCCTGCGTCTGATATTTCTGAGTATGCTTTCCGTTTTCCATATCTCCCTCTTGCGCCGTATCCCGAACTTGTCGAGTATATCCTTCTCGCTTTCTATTCGGCTTTTGCTCCACGGTCTGAGCGGTGTTTCATATTTTCTTTTCTGTTTTTTTGGATGACCCATAAATATTCACTTTATTTCTTTTCAGCTGTTTTAGGCTTTGCAGGTGCAGCCTGTGCTTTCTTCTTTGACACACCAACGCTTTTCTGGGTTCTGAACGTGCTGCGTGTGCTTTGTCCGCGTACAGGCTGTCCGAGCTCGTGGCGCACTCCCTTGTAGCAATGCATTCTTTTCATCTGGTTTATGTCTTCCCTCTTTCTGAGACTTAGGTCCGCCATGGTAATGTGCATGTCCTTTCCTGTTTCAGGGTCTTTTCTTCTGTTAAGCATCCACGCAGGCAGCGACGGATTTGAGATAAAGTTTTCAAGGCCCTTTCTCTCATTATCTGACAATGTCCCTACCTTCCTTTTTCTGTCTACACCAGTTGACGTGCAAACAGCCCTGGAAAACATGAAACTTACACCCTTCACTTTTCTAAGCGCGCGCTCGACAGACAGATTGCCATCTATGTCTGTTGACATAATCCTGATTATTCTCTTTATGTCCTGTTTTGTCTCTGGTTTTATCTCCATATTAACAACTGCCAACGGCATTCGAACTAAATACTTCTATTAGATAAGGACAAAAGCATATAAATGTTTTAATATCGCCGTATCTATAGCTAACCAAGTAAAGAATCTGGTATTATAACTTGGTTAACTCCTATGATAAAATCCGCCAGTAACATTACATTCTTATCTTCATCTCCTTAAATTATTGTTGAGAGACCTCACGACATTCTCCTATTC
>JACPVU010000048.1 GCA_016191585.1 archaeon | reverse complement strand
AATGGACTCGAGAATGTCAGGATTTCATAAGTTTCCCCTAAAAAAGCGCCGGAAAATGCTAAGGGTTTTTGCAGGCCTTACAAAGAACGAAATGAAAGTGCTTTCTCATAATAGTGCGCTTGAGGAAAAAACAGCGGACATAATGATAGAAAATGTTGTCGGTACAACCCAGTTGCCGCTAGGTATAGCAACAAACTTCCGAATAAACGACAAGGATTATCTTATACCAATGGCCATAGAAGAAACGTCTGTTGTTGCAGCTGCATCACACGCAGCTAAACTTGCACGAGAGCTAGGTGGATTTATGGCCACGTCTGACGAGCCAATAATGATAGGGCAGATACAACTGATGGATGTAAAAAATATTGCAAAAGCAAAAAAAGACATAACAGCCAAGTTCGGTGAAATAAAGAAACTTGTCAACAACAATGACTCAATATTGGAGAAGCTTGGTGGTGGGCTGAAAGGTATAGAAGTAAAAAGTATTGAAAGTAGTCGTGGTATCATGTTCGTAGTTCATATTCTTGTCGACGTCAGGGACGCGATGGGTGCGAATGCTGTAAATACTTATTGCGAAATAATAGCGCCATACCTAGAAAAAATAACAGGTGGGAGGAGTGTTCTGAAAATCATTTCAAATCTCGCTGTAAAAAGAATGGTACGTGTGAAGGCTGTATGGAAAAAGGAAACTCTCGGAGATGATGTCGTGGATGGAATACTCGATGCATACGAACTTGCGCGTGTAGATCCTTACAGGGCCACTACTCACAACAAAGGTATTATGAATGGTATTGATTCTGTAATTATGGCGACTTGCAATGACTGGAGGGCTGTAGAAGCAGGTGCACATTCGTACGCAGCAATTTCAGGTGCTTACAAATCGTTGACAAAGTACAAAAAAAATAAAAATGGTGACCTTGTAGGAACTATAGAACTTCCATTGGCAGTAGGTCTCGTGGGTGGTGCCACAAGAATACATCCTATAGCAAAGATATCACTCAAAATTCTTAATGCAAAATCTTCAAAAGAATTGGCAGAAGTTGCAGCTGCTGTAGGTCTTGCTAATAATTTTGCAGCTTTGCGCGCTATGGTTAAGGAAGGTATAAGACGCGGTCATATGAAGCTTCACGCGACGAACATAGCTGCAAATGCAGGCGCACACGGAGAAGAAATTGACATCGTTGCAAAGTACCTGATCAAGGAAGATATGATAACCGTGAGCAGGGCTCATGAGATACTGAAAATCATCAGAAGCAAAGCTAGAAGGAAAGCATTCAAACATCTTATTTCAGCCGTCGAAAAAAAAGTTACCCACGAGAAGAAAAAGAAGAAATAAATTACTATAATGCTTCTATAATCGCCGCTGCAAGTATCAGTATCTCTGCGAGCAAGAATATTTTTACGCCGTCTGCAAGGACCATGTTGAATTCCTTGCTCCCCCATTTCTCACGCAGGATGCCTACGGAAAGTATCCCTCCTGCCAAACCAGCCAGAAAGTACGCGACTACCTCAGGGATGCCGTGAAGGATTATCGTCCCTATCCCGGCGGGCACGCCGACCACGTAAGCAGTCGAAAGCGTGTACCCTTTCTCCGCCAGCGAGTTGATGACGTACCCGATATACACTGCAATGACAGACGCGTTCCAGCTGAGTATGAATATCGATCCTGCGCCGAACAGGAGCGACAGTACAAACGTAAGTATCATGACCTGCGTATTGTTGAAGAAGAATTTCTCGAAATTCCCGCTTGCAGCCGCGTTGCCGGTGGCTATGCCGCTTATGGCCTCTGTCTGGAGCTGGAATATGTTCTGCGATGGTATGAAAATGAATATGAAGCTCATGGCGACTATGATGCCTAGGAAGAACGCCGAAAATATGAATATCAGGCTGCTGTGCCTGGACCACATGTTCTTGTGCATCTTTTTCTCGGCCTGGAGCTCGTCCTTTTCCTCCTCTATCGCGAACAGTTTCTGGAAGAACGGCACGAAGATTATAGTTATCATCGCTATTGTGAGTACCGAGGCCTGCGACGGGAAAAGGAAGTTGGAGAAAAATACTGCGACAAATGTGTATATGATAGCTATGAAAAACACGTGCCACGGCTTATCTTCAGCGTTCTTTGGATTTATCATTGACTCGAGAACCATAGTTAACGTTTGTAGTTTTCGGTATATATAGTTAACAAAATTTCATTGAGAAAGAAGATAAAAGGAGAATGAAGCAAGATCAAATGCTTTGCGTCGCGTGCAAGTTCAATCCTGCTTCTCTACACATCAATAACAATGGAAAAAGAATGTTTTAAGCTTTACGCCGTTGCAAAATATATCAATTCACTTATTTGTGATAACAGAAAATTTCCTGTTTTTAGTTTTTGTAAGTGGTGAATAAGTATTTCTACTTCAAAGTGAATTAAAACGTAAAATATTTTTTAAGAAATTGGTTATTTCTTTTTTCCGGCTTCTTTCAGCTCCAAAATAGCCTTTGCGAGGTCGTTATCAAGTTCCTCTAGTTTCTTTACCACGGTGTCCCTGTCTTTTCCTGTCTTGTCCATCACCATTTTTATGTCGTCCTCGCTTATCGGGAACGACTCGGAGACTTCTCCGGTCACCTGGTATATATCGCGCCCCATCATGTTAGCAAGCATTATCTCTGGATTTGAAATTATTATGTTCTTGCTCTTTGATTTTATTATTACGACATCCGCAGGTATCTGCTGAACGTTCATGTTGAGTTAGTGGTCATGGGTACGAAGCTATCAAACTGAGTATAATAGGTTGCCTTGGTGGTACGGTATTTGTGGTTTTACTATTTCCATTTTTGATGTTAGTTATACCTTCATTGTATACAACAACAGGACCGTACATATACATATTTCTAATATCTATAGTCCTGTTTATGATTCTGTCAGAAAATGGCTGGAAAAAAATTCATGCCGTAATTATTTTTTCTGCTTCTGGGTTGATAGGGCTTACTGCAAACAAACTCCCGATAGATGCTACAATGATCCTATTCCCGATTTTTGCCGGGTTCTTTGCAGTTAGCATACTGCTTCTGCAGTTAAAAGCCAAAACAAAAATTCCGCAGCAAAGACAAAAAAGCAGCTTTGTTTCCACGAGATCCGTAAACAGGTCTGTAATTTTCGGCACAATAGGCGGTGTTGTTTCAGGATTTTTGCCTGGCGTCGGGTCGAGTGAGATAGCGACCATTGCAACTGTTGACAAAAACGAAAAATCATTCTTGATGACAATTGGCGCGCTTACGACGGCTAATGTAATTTTGTCTATCATCTGCCTGTACTTGATAAGTCGTACGAGAAGCGGGCTTGCTGTTGCCATAAACCAGCTTGCCCAGATAGGATTCAACGATGTCATACTCATACTTGCAGTCTCGCTGATTTCTGCGGGTGCCGGCTGTGCTGCTACGCTTTTTATTGCAAAAAAATTCATGACAAGAATAACTAAAATAAATTATAGCGTTCTAAGTGCTATGGTAATTTTTATGCTTATTGTACTGACAGTACTTTTCACCGGTATTCTCGGAGTACTGCTCCTTGTTATCTGTACAGCGCTGGGTATAGTAACAAATTTGACCAAGATAAAACGTGGTAATCTGATGGGTGTTTTAATACTACCGACTATCCTGTTTTATATTGGAATGTGATATGCTTTCTTATAGCAATGACTAAAATCATGTGTTTCTTGAAGCGTATCATCCTAGATACATTGTAAAATGAAAATAGAAAATGAAAAGAAAGGCGCAATTAAATATCTCTTCCCTTTATTGTTGTTCTCCTGTTTGCCTTTGCCCTCTCAGCAGCGCGGTCGACAAGCCTTGATATTTCCCTGCTAAGTGCATCGGCTGCGTCGCCCCCGAGGTTCATCTTTTTCTTTTTTGCAAGGTCTCTGACCTTGCTTCTTACAACATATAGGTCTCCCATATATTCACCTGAAAACACTTGTAAGAAGAAGCTTTTAAGCTTTTTTCCTTTTTGCTAGCCTATGTAACTCTCGTCAGCTGTTTCCTGAACAACATTCTCGGTAGCTTCGGTATTTGCCTGTTCTTCAACGGTTTTCTTTATATTTCTTATTCTTTCAACCGGTCCCAAGTACTTGCTCGTAACTTTTTTGCCTTTCCTTATCGAGGAATAGTAGTACTGTCTGCCGTTTATCACTTTTATATGTCTGTTCATTTGATCGCCTGTCGCTGTATAAAAACTTGTCTCTATTTTCGGTATTTAAAAATTTAGTTATTCCAAGAACTAAGTTGCAAGACAACAAATCAAGGATTTTGCACAGGAAATCAGGTTACATTTACAACAAAATAGTAGAATTAATTGGCAAAATATGTTATGTGCTATTGGCCGTCTTGGTAACTGTATGCAGACGTAGTGAAACAGGTCGTGTTACTATACATACATGAAGAAGAGAAGAAAGGTGGTCTTTAATTTCTATGCATGTTTAGGAAATTTACCTTTGATGCCATTTTCTGCCATACCTTTGACCTTTGGTGAAAAATCCTTGCTAATAATCCACTGAAGATACCCCGGCTCATTTTTGTACATAAATTCAAGAGTCTTTCCTTTATGAACACCAAAATTTATGATAGCTTCTCCTTTAAACCATGCAAGCTTTCCATCATCATCAATCCATGTAGGGTCCTTTGGGTTACAAAACTTGTTCAGACCAATAACGTCACGTGGCAAATCACCATTTTGTTCTAACTGAGATTCAAGTACATCTATAGTTGCTCTAACATCTATATGTGCCCTATGAGCATTTTCCAAAGATTTGCCACAATATTTAGTATAGGCTGCGCTCAAGTCTCTTGGCTCTAATTTATGATAAATGGTTTGAACGTCTATGATTTGTTTTCCTTGGCGTGAATAATTTATTCCAGCTCTCTTGAATTCTGATTCAAGTACGAACAAATCAAATTTAGATATCCCAAAACCGCCTATGTCACAATCTTGTATAAAATTAAATATTTCTGGAGCAATATCTCGAAAAGTTGGCTTTTCAGCAACATCGACATCAGTTATTCCATGAATTTGCGTAGATTCTATTGGAATTGGTATGCCAGGATTAATCAAAGAACTTAATGATTCTTCATTTCCATCTGGTTTGACTTTTGTTATACATATATCTACAATACGATCTTGTTGAGTATTCAAGCCGGTTGTTTCAACATCAATGAATACAACAGATTTAATAAGCTGTAAGTTCTTCATAATAACATCTCTTCATATAAGTCTATCTAAATCCTTAAGAAACAGATCTATTTTGTTTTGATTTATTTTCCTTTTCCATTAGCTCGAATATCACATTGCATGAGACAGAAGCGAAGAAAACGCAATATTTATTTCACAGAGACTTTTTTTCCTACGGAACCCTGGTAACTGACAAGTATTTCTCCGCCGCAGTCGCAGACACCTTTTATAGGTGGGTATGTAAATGCCTTTTTACACGTTCCACATACAAACCCTTCCCATCCACCCAGTATAGTTTCTTTCTCTTCTTTTTTTGTAGTCTCATAATTTACGTCTATATCTCTTTTCATTACACGTTTTTTCCCTAGTAATAAGTCGCTTAGGCTTGTTTGATAACCGTTGCCAAATACCTCGCTTTTTTCCACTCCTAGTGATGAGAAAATTCTTTCTATAGGTGGAAACAGCTGACTTTCTATGTAATAATTTGAATCGAGTTGTATGTTGTTTTTCTTCACGAAAGCTGGGTCTTCTGCTCTTTTTGACAGGATGTCATTTCCCTTAATTATGACAAAACCTATGCGGTCTCCTATCTTCGGTGCGTCATACGGGTTTCTTACGACGAGTTTTTTTGCCAGCTCTATGTGAGGCAGTATTCCCTTGTAGTTTTCAGGGCTCTGTGTTATGCCCTTTATTATTGTAAGCTTGTCCAGGCTGACTTCGCCGTTCTTCAGTTTGTCTATAGTAACCTTTACGTTATCTATTGCTTTCTGAACGTCGCCTTCTTTCAGAATTATATCCAGTGTTTTTGTCATCGTTTCAGTGACAAGCGGGCACCAGTCTCTTCTTACGGTCTCTATACCGCGCATGTCTATTTCCTCTGCCCACGACCCGTCAGGCAACTGTTCAAACTTCCATCCAGCATATCTTTTCTTTGATAATATGAGGAATGTTCTGTAGATTTTTTCGAACTGGAGTTCTAAGCAGCCTGGAAGGTTGTCTGTTATGTATTTTGATATCTTTTTTCCGTATTCTTTTGCGTCGTCTAAGTTTGTGATATGTGTCTTGATAAAAACAGAGTCGGTGTCCGCATACAGTACCTCTACCCCGAATTCTTTCTCGACAAGGATTTTCGTCTTTTCCAAATTCATTCTTCCGTAAGACGTTATCGAGCTTGCAACGTCGATCATATAGAGCCTTGCCCGCACGTAGCCAGTGTATCCGTAGAAGGAATTAGACATGTCTTTTATTGCAAGCTGCTTTGCATTGAGTATCCTCTTTTCATCATCCTTCTTTGTTTTCATTATAGCTTTTACTTTGCTTCTAGTTTCGAGTAGACCTGAAAGAACAGTGGGAAATATTCCTGTATACGTCCCTTGGTCTATAAACTTTGCACCTACTGGTGACTCGTGAAATTTGTAATTTTTGTCGTCCTTCAGAAGACTGTCAGGTGATATGTTATACGTAATCATAAGCGACGGGTACAGGCTTTTGAAGTCCAGAACGATCACGCATCCGTCTGCGTGGAGCCCTTTTTTTGGTTCCAGCACAGTTGCGCCTTTCAGTTCGTCTTCCTTTCTCTCTTTTACGCGGCTGCTTAGTGCGTACCTTGTAGGTGACGCAGGCATAAGAAAATCCCTTTTCTTAAACTCGTGCATGAGCATAGTTTCTACCCTTCGTGTCTGGCCTCCGAAAACATCATTTAGCAGCAGCCCGGAGATCTTTGACAGCTCGAAAAACTTGTCAATCAGCCCCTTTTCAACAAGAATTCTTAACGACAGCACAGCGTCTTTTCTTGAATATTCTATGAACCTCAGTATTTGTTCTCTGCTGCCATTCCACAACTCGGACATCTCGGAATACGCGACGCCGCCCTTTTCCTCGTTGAGAAGCTTTTTCGCTACAGTATTCAGGTCGTACCTGTGGAATTTTATCCACGGATCCCTCTTCAGTATCTGGTATGGATCCACAACTACGCGCCCGACTACGAAGAACTCCTGCGTTATGCCGAAGGTGCGGGAAAATACGTCCTTGTCCGCGCGGCCAAATCTTGCCGGTAATTTATTCTGTCTCAGCCGCTCGGTTATGTACGGAAGGTCGAAAGAATTTATATTATATCCTGTTAATACGTCAGGGTCGTAAGAATCAATTATGCTCAGGAATTCCTCAAGCATGTCTTTTTCGCTTGAAAATCCTCTTATGTTTTCACCGGAGAAAGGCTTTGCAACAAGCACCAAAGATTTTGAATTCCTGAATTCCGAGCTGAATGAAATAGCTATCATTGCTATCGGGTCACGCTTTGCGTCTACTGGTTTTTTCTCGTCTGAAGGTATGCATTCTATGTCGAAAGCCATGTATTTCAACGGCGCATTTTCAGTTACGTCGACCGGTCTTATTGAATTTGCTTTGAACGTCATGACCTTTGATTTGACTGTTTTCTGTTCCGGGACACCGTCGACCTCAACCCACTGCATCCCCCAGAGATTGTTGTCTACCATGAACCTGTACTTGAACAGTATATCCGCCTCATATACGCTATCTGCTATGCCTGATGAAATTATTTTTTCCCTTGCTACCGGAACTTCCTGCGGGTTTGACATTGTTATTTTCAGCAGTTTTGTCTTCTCTGGCTGGTACCCGTCTGGTATGAATTTTTCGTCTACAGAAACTTCCCTGATATCTTTTATTTCTGTTAAGGCATTCCTAATCTTCTCTTCTGCTATTTCCTTTGTCTTGATGTAGAAGTAAGGCATCAGTTTGTCAAAAAGAACGCAGCACGAGGCGCCGTTTTCGTGCTTCCCGAATATTCTTATAACTGGCTTACTGCCATTAATGAAATAATCTATGTCAAGTGTCTGCATTCTGAATATCATGTTATCACTACTGATTATTCGTACTTGCTTTTATCGCTTCCCTTGTCTCGAAGTCTATTATAATCGGTCTGAATCCTGCCAGAAGTGATCCAGATGCAACTATTGTAACGGACTTGTAGTTTGTTATCTGCGGCTCGTCACCATGACCGAAACAGACTATGTCAGGAACATGGTCGAGCACAAAATAATCATCATCTAGTATGGCTTTCGAACTGCCCAAATATCTTTTTTTCAGCATGTCAACGCTAAACTCGTGTATAAGCAGTATATTCAGCCCGTTTATTTCTACCATTGACGGGTCGCTTAGCGATATTATATTGTCGTTTTTGAATTTTACAGGAACCCTCGGATATTCTGTTTTCATGTCGCTCTCTCCCGGAATGAAAATTACCTGTGCATTGTTGCAGTGTTCTGCCACAAGATTTTCGAACTCTTCCAAGTCTCCAACGTCGCCGGCGACAATGAGGTATTTTATGCCCTGTATTTCAAACCACGAAAAGAATTTTTTAACATCGCTGGAAGGTGTTTCGTGTATCATCAGTCCTGAAATGAAGCACGCTTTACCAATGCCTGTTTTTGGCTGCCTAAGTGGTACATCTGGATATATTATTTGTTTTCCGAAAAGAACATTCTTCGAAGACGCTCCTTTTATTGCAACAACGTCACCAACGTCTACTGCTACGTTTTCTTCAAATATTACGGATAAAGATCCTGTCATATCCTCGACATCAAGAATTTTCTTGTTATCGACTTCTTTTATGCTTCTTATTATACAGGTTATGTACACTTCGTCCCTGTATGAGTTTAGTTTGTTTATTGACACGAACGGCTTCTGAAGTCTGGTAATAAGTATGTCTTTAATATTTTCGTATTTTGAGCGGAAGAAATTAATGAAATCTTCTGATGATATTTCTTTCTTCACGCTGTTAAGGTTCTTCAATATACGTATCCTTTCCTGAGTTTTTGACGACTCTTCAACTATAAGGTTTTCCTGTGCTAGCGACTCGTATTGTCCTTTTGAGAGTGCGTCAAGTGCGCTTGGTGTCAGTAGCTTGCCCTGGCTGAGATATTTTTGTACTATTTCTTCCTTCATTCAGACCACACAACCGAAATTATTCTTCAAATCTGTCAATCAAGAAGCCTGTAACCCTTTCAAGTATGTTTCCAGTAATCATGAGAATTATTTCCCTTGTCCTTCCGCCGCGGCCTTTTGATATGACTTTTGCCGCTATTATGCTCAGCATGTCAAGTTCTCCTATAAGATCGCTTACCCTTCTCTGTGTTAGGGGTTTTATTCCGTTTTTCTCGCATATGCTGATGTAATTTTCAAAAACATCGCCTGTAAATATCCTCTTGTCTGTCCACGTTTTTTGGCTTTTTAGCTTCTCTGCAACCTTTATTATTGAATATAAAACAGCCTGGGACTGCATAGGCTGTGCTTTTATTGTCTCTGTGACGCGGTCTATATCAATTTTCTGTTCTGCCATATCAACATGATTCTCGGTAACAACCATAACAGCCATTCTTTCTGCCATCTCGCCTGCTACCCGAAGCAGGTCAAGAGCTCTTCTTGCATCCCCGTGTTCTTGTGCTGCCAGGGCTGCACATTTATTCAATGCCGTGTCATCAACGGTATTTGGCATAAATCCCTGGCTTACCCTTTCCATAAGTATATCCTTCAGCTGTGTGGCATTGTAAGGCTTGAATAGTATTTCCTCTTCTGATAACGATGATTTGACGCGGAGGTCAAAGTTGTTTCTAAGTGTGAGGTCGTTTGTTATGCCAACTATGGTTATATGGCTGTTTTTCATCTCCTGGTTGATGCGTGTAAAGTTGTATAGAAACTCGTCCCCGACCTTTTTGATAAGTGTATCTATCTCATCGAGCATTATGATGACTGTGCATCCTATTTTTTCAACGCGCTCGAAAAACTTCCTGTAAAGTACGTTTGTCGGCAAACCTGTATCAGGAACGTGTTCTCCAAGTTCTTTCAGGAGTTGGGCAACTATCCTGTATTCTGTGTCAGCTATCTTCTTCATCTTGCAGTTTACGTAGATTATCTTTATTTTTTGCTTGTTTTCACTAGAAATAGACATTAGCTGGCTGGCAACAAACCTTGCGCTTATTGTCTTGCCTGTTCCGCATGTTCCATAGATGAATACGTTGTTGGGATAATACCCCTTCAGGACAGGTGCCAGGACGGCACTCAGCTGCTGTATTTCCTGTTCCCTGTGGCGGATCTTCCCAGGTACAAAAGACGCTGTTAAGCAGTTCTTGTTCTTGAATATATTCTCTTTCTGAAGGTACTGTGAAAATATATTTGAGCTCATTTTTTCTATTAATTCCACTGCTGCACACCCCAAACCTTAATTATAGCAATAAAAAGTTATATGCTAAATCCACACCTTTATTGCTACTGCAATAGAACCACTATTTCTCTTGGAGAATATATAAACTTATCTCTACTTGAAACCAACGTTCTGAAAAATACGTTTCGTTAACAAGAATACACCCCATCATTTCCTATGGAAACGGGTTATAATAATCATTTTATTTCTTATAACAGTGTTATAAGAACAGAAGGTACTATTGCTTTTACCCAAACTTTTCTAAAAATTTACTGTTTCATAAGAAATAGCAGGGTCTTGACAGGTTCGTAATGATATAAACATTGCGTCGTAGGTTAACAATACATAAGAATTATGTATAGAAACAGTAATTTTTTAATTATCGACTAACTCGAATTTGAACCCGTAATTTATTACCCCAGCCGAACCATTTTCTGTTAACCTTCTGAACACGACTTTTACAGGTTTGTTTATTGAGGTATCATTAGTATTTCCAACTATCTGGCTGCTTATAACAGGACCCTCTTCTAGCTGTACAAGCCCTATAACATAAGGCACTTGTTTTTCGAACCCATCAGGAGCAGCATGAATAACGGTGTAGGATAACAACTTACCGTTTCCGGAAAATTTTATTGGCTCCTGATTATCCAACCCGCAGCCCATGCAGACAACCCTTGGCGGAAAATGTAGGCTCTTGCAAGACTTACAAACAGTTCCAACTAACCCATACCTATGTTTTGCCAGTCTCCACGACATTGCTACTGATCCTTTATGCGGCATAGTTATCACTTATTTGCGGACATTCTAAGACCTTTTTTCATCATACTTTGTAACATGTACACTGTAACATTTAGCGGCGCATGACCAATAACCTCTATTTCTGTGTTTGTTGAATATATATCAACACTATTTTCTGATGGAATTCCTTTATTTGGCATATAAACACAAAAGAAATCCGGTTGATGAAGCAGATACACACCTATAAGCTTCTTATTTTCACTAGCAAATGTTAGCTTATCAAAAATTGCCACTTCTTTTTTGTTTTTATCGATCAATGAACCATTGACGTAAGCCATAAATATCACCACTTTGGCTCCTTGCCGAAAATATTGACAACAGCTGTTGCACCAGAACCACCTATATTCAGGTTCAATCCGTAATCAGCATTTATTTTATTAAATGAGTCACCACGAATCATTTTTACTATATCTACTATCTGCCTGATTCCTGTGGCACCTACAGGATGACCGCATGACTTCAACCCACCTGTAGTATTTGTCGGTATTTCACCATTAATATCAGCTTTTCCATTTTCAATGAACTTACCGCCTTTCCCTTTCTCAACAAAACCAAGATCCTCTAGTGCTATTATCTCGTTTATTGTAAAACAATCATGAACTTCTGCGACATTTATGTCTTTTGTACTTAGATTTGACTGTTCATATGCCTTTTTTACTGCCAATTTAGTAGCTAATATTTCTGTAAAAGATTTTCTGTCGTGCAAAGCTAATGTATCAGTCCCTTTTCCCGATCCAAGCACATAGACAGGTTGGTTATTGATTTTTTTGGCAACGTCTTCACTGGTAATAACAACCGCAGCCGCCCCGTCTGTTATTGGAGAACAATCAAATAACCTCAGGGGGTCTGCAATGATAGATGAGTTCAGAACATCTTCAATGGATATAGTCATCTGAAACTGTGCAAGATTGTTTTTCACACCGTTTTTATGGTTTAGGACAGCAACAGAAGCCAATTGTTCCTGTGTAGTTCCAAAGTCGTACATATGCCTTCGTGCCATCAGTGCATATAATCCAGCGAAAGTCAGTCCTATTGATGCTTCCCATTCCTGGTCCCCAGCAGCAGCTAATGTAGTCAAACCCCCGGCACCATTAATATCAGTCATCTTTTCAGTGCCGACAACTAATGCAACATCTATACTACCAGAAGCTACGGCAAACATTGCGTCCCGGAAAGCAACACTTCCGGATGCACATGCTGCTTCACATCTTGTTGCAGGCACATTCTTCAGACCTAGATTGTCGGCGATCAGTGCACCCAGATGTTCCTGTCCGGCAAACCGGCCAGCTGACATATTTCCAACATAGAGTGCCTTTATTGACTCTTTTTCAACACCAGAATCCTTTATTGCCAGTAATCCAGCTTCTACAGATATATCCCTCAGTGATTTATCCCAAAGCTCTCCAAATTTTGTCTGGCCAACACCAATAACAGCAACGTTTTTCATAAAACTACCCACAAAACTCCCCAAGTCTCAGTACAGGAATGCGTAATATCTTCTTAAGACTCTTCTTAGGTTCTGCATTTTGCTCGTTTTTGTCGAGCTTCCTCATTTCATACAAAAATTCTGAAGTCATTCTTTCATTATTCAAATCAACTATAACACAATCTGGCTTAGAATCGGTGTAAATTTTTATAATATCACCGATGTTGTCGTATCTCAAGTTTACGCCATTTGCAGGAACAGACACGAAATTTGCAAATGAAACAATCTTGCCAGGACCCCCAAACAGGTAGTCAATTAATTTTCTATAGTCGGGGGTCAATGTTATGCCAAGAACTCTTTTGTATTTGTCTACATCAAATCCGTCGCCATCAAAGCCAATTGGATAGCCGATTTTCCTCAGATAATTTTGTCCATCTTTTTTGACAGAATAAAAGTCAAATTTGTCTATTATATTGTCTTTTTTATTGGCTCTGATAAACATCCCGGTACCAGTCGTCCGTGAAAAACCAGCACAGTTAGCCTGGTTTTCTTTGTCTCCTATAAAAAATACGTCTGACATACTACTTACCTCCAAGTTATTCAATCCCCTTCAGTTTCTTCCTCAATTTTGCATACTGACCATACGATACGTAGGATTTCTTGTTTATGTAATAGTCGATCTTCTTTGCACGCCCCCTGGCTTCCAAAAGCTTGTCTGTAACAAGCAAAGAAAATGAATCGCTTCCAGCACCCGAACCGTATGACGTTAACAGTATTCTCTGGCCGGGTTTCGCAACGTTATCAAGAATGCTGCAAAGAGCCAGCATACTCGCACCAGAATAAGTGTTGCCTATCTTTGTCACGATAAGCCCAGGCATCAGCTTTTCCTTATTGAAACCAAGGATTTTCGCAGCGCGCAACGGGAACTTGCCGTTGGGTGTATGAAATGCAACGTAATCAAAATCCCCGGCTTTCAGGGAAAGTTTTTTCATCAAATTCTCTGTTGCAGAAACAACATGCTTGAAATATGCCGGTTCGCCTGTAAATCTGGATCCATGTTTTGGAAAATCCTGGCCTTCACGCCTCCAGAAATCCGGAGTGTCTGTAGTAAAGGAAGTCATACCTTCTATAACAGCCAATGGTTTTGGGCCAATAATGAAGGAAGCGCCGCCAGCTCCTGCTGTATATTCCAGGGCATCGCCTGGTTGACCTTGTGATGTATCAGCACCGATAGCCATTCCATAATCAATTTCACCACTTTTTACAAGACCCAAGCAGCATTGAACACCTGCAGTACCGGCCTTACATGCAAATTCCATATCAGCGACAAGAACGTTAGGACTTATTCCAAGCGCATCAGCAACAACAGTGCCAGAAGGCTTGACAGCGTATGGATGGCTCTCGCTGCCTATGAAAAGCGCGCCTATCTTCTGCGGGTCTATGCCTGCACGCGCAAGCGCATTTTTCGCGGCCTCAACAGAAATCGTTATTGTATCTTCATCGCTGTCAGGCACGCTTTTTTCCTCAACAAGCAGGCCTTCTTTTATTCTTTCGGCGTCGCCACCCCACACAGCTGCTATTTCCTCTACTTTTATTCTATACCTTGGAATATAGCAACCATATCCAGCTATACCGTATTTTTCATTCATGATCATCAGCTAGAAAAGTAGTAAGCACAACTTTTAAAAAGCCATTGAACTTATAAGCATTTGACTTATCTATATAACATGGAAAACAAAGATTTCATGGAGAAACTTAGCCAATTTGGTTTTGCAGTCAGTGAAACCAGTGGAAATGTTAGAGAAGTCCAATATATAACAGATGGTCAGAGGGGCTGTGGGACAGAATTAACCTCTATAGAAGTTGAATAAATTGTGCAGGACATTTGAACAATTTACAGCTGTTTCTATCCTGTCTTCCCTTCTTTGTTCTATTTTCCAGCCGAACCATCT
>JACPVU010000034.1 GCA_016191585.1 archaeon | reverse complement strand
ACATGGCCGAGGAAGAAATGAGGGTTTTTGTTAATGCAAACGGCAGCAAGAAATCAGCAACAGGAAAGCCTAAGGATATGGGCGGCATACCTCACGAGCTCGGTTCAACGGGCTTCGGTGTTTTTCATGCGGCGCTTATAGCAGCTGACCATCTCGACATTGACATAAAGAAAACAACGTTTGCCATTGAAGGATACGGAAACGTTGGCTTGTTTGCCTCGAAATTCCTTACAGAAGCAGGGGCTACTCTTGTATGTGCTTCTGATTCGCGGGGATGCATCTATAATAAGAAAGGACTTGACCATGAGAAATTAGAAAAAATAAAGGAGAAAGGCGGTTCTGTAGTAGACTACAATCCAGGAACAGTCCTGTCGAACAAAGACATAATCAAGGTCGACGCTGATATACTTATAACTGCTGCTGTTCCAAACCTCATTATTGCCAGTGACGTCAGCAACATAAAGGCAAAGTTGATAATCGAAGGATCAAACATACCTATGACGTCAAGTGTAGAAGAAATGCTCCACAAGAAAGACATACTTGTCATACCGGATTTTGTGGCAAACGCGGGCGGGGTAATAAGCAGTTATATCGAATACAAAGGCGGAACAGTTGACGAGATGTTCAAGACAGTCGAACAGAAGATAAAAACAAACGTCAGGATGGTTCTGAAAGAAACGTCTTCAACAAAGACTCCGAGAGCAGCTGCAATGGAAATCGCAAAGTCCCGCGTGCTGGAAAAATGCAAGACTTGCAGGGTCTAGCTTTTTAACCCCGCAAAACCAATTATATTCATGAAAACAAACAAGAAAGGTTTTTCAAAGAAATGGGGAGCAGCAATAATCATTATAATTATTATAGTAGCTGCATACCTTCTGATGAAATAAGTTTTTCGGTTTTGAATTTTTTTCCACACTCTTACTTATTGATTTTTACATCCATTTTGTATCCTTGGAGGTCTCTGAATAGCAGCGGTCGCGGTATTCACATAATCTGCACATCCATATAGTGCCTCTTGTTGACCTTGCTTCCGGAACCGGTATGGTCTCGTCCTTCAAATGACCGTTAAGCATCCTGAACCTGTTTATTATTGATTCTGCCTGGTCTTTGTCGTAGGGTATCGTGAATATCTTGCTCTTCAGGTTCCTTTTGTCCAAGTACAGTAATATTCCGTCGTGAACGCCGAGAACGTGAGAATCAGATTGTCGATACGGCCAGATATGACGAAATCGTCAACCTGGTGGTGAAAAGGAAACTCGGATTTTATGAGCTCGACCTCGGGATTTTTCTCGCTCTTCAGAACCTGAACAACAAAATCGTGCATTATGTTTCCGACCTCAAACACCTTGATCAGGTCAGGCTGCGTTTCCTGGGGAAACTTGTAAGAATACCACGTCTTCCGCATGCACAACCCTATCTCGCTTGGATAGTATCTTCCCATGCCTTTCGGCCTGTGCTCCTTCTTCAGATAGTTGTCAATCATATGGTCAAAGTCTATCATTCAATCACTTTCTGCATCTTACTAAAATTATATATCCATTAAAAAGCCTGTCATTAGAAACCTCTATTTCTGAAAAACCTATCCTGTCAAGCATCGACATAAGCTCTTCTGCCTCCAAACTTTTTTTCATTATTTGTTTTGCATTCTCTTTAGCTGAAGCAATAAATTTCTTCCATTCTGGCCTGTACTTTATTGTTAGTCCTGTATGTTTTATGTCGGTTTCCAAAGTATTTATCAGGTAATCAAACAGCCCCTTTTTGGGCAGAAGAGGAGAAGCAGAAAAATATCCCCCATTCTTCAGGGTACGATAAATTTCTGTCAAGTAAAGCTCAGGTCTAGTTACAAGAGGAACAACAAGACATGAAGCTGCACCATCGAAATAATCCGATGAAAATGATGTTTTCTTTGATAGATCTATCTTAACTACGTTCAATCTTGAGATATAAGGCTTGCATTTTCTCTTCAGAATATTCAGTGCATATTCATTGCTGTCAGCAGCCACAACATTATGGCCATCTTCCAAAAGTGCAAGAGTAAGATTCCCTGTACCTGCACCGCTGTCTAACACTAAATTGCACTTTCGAAGGGCTTGCCTATGAAAATCAAGCATGGATAAGTATCTTGGATATGCTGTCATAAACCTATCATATGTCTTTGAGTGCTCAATCCAGTATTTCATAAAAACAGTAGCAATGAAAACCTTAAATTACAAGAAAAATAATAGTTAAGAATGGTCAACAAACTGCATATTCACAAAGAAGTGCATTCGAACAAAGGCCACACGCTGCGGGAACTGATTCTTGGCGGCCAGGACGGACTTGTCAACGTTCTTGGCATTATACTGGCGCTGGCGACGGCGACGCAGGACGTAAGGATCGTGATTATTGCAGGCCTTGCCGCGACGTTTGCCGAATCAATATCAATGGCTGCTGTCGCATATACTTCGTCAAAGGCCATGAGAGAATTCTATAATGCTGAACTGGAAAGGGAAAAAAGAGAAATGAAAGAAGTGCCTGAAAAGGAGAGGAAAGAAATAATGGATATATTCTATAAGAAAGGATTCAGGGGACCTCTCCTGGCACAGGCTGTAAGAAAAATCACGTCAAACAAGAAAATATGGCTCAACACGATGATGGAAGAAGAGCTTCATCTATACCCAGAAAAAGACAGCCCTTTGAAGCAGGCGTTTGTTGTAGGTATCGCAGCTATTGTTGGTTCCATCATACCTATAATGCCTTTCTTCTTCTTGGATACAGGAACCGGGATTATTTTCTCGATAACAATCTCGACGATAGCCCTGTTCGCAACTGGTATGGTAAAGAACAAGATAACTGTCGGGCGTCCAATAAAAGGCGGCATAGAAATGGCTTTAATAGGAATGGTATCAGCTATTATTGGCTATGGCATTGGAACGGCCCTTGGCGTGGTTATGGGCATATAAACATTTTTGATCAGCTTTAATATTTTTCTGCAGATTTATAGCAAACCCACAAAAGAATACCGACAGGAATTGTGGGTTTGCATATAGCAAACAAGAAAGTAATAACTTGCTTATTTCCTTGTATTGCTATAATGTAAAAACAAGTGGTATCAAATGAGAAAATATTTCATAACAAGCGAATCTGTAACCGATGGGCACCCTGACAAAATCTGTGACCAGATAAGCGATGCGATTCTGGATGAGATATACAAACAGGACCCTAACGGCCGTGTTGCTGTTGAGACGCTGACGACGACAGGGCTCGTGGTTGTCGCAGGCGAGGTTACAACAACGGCTTATGTTGATGTCCAGAAGACAGTAAGAAATACGTTAAAAGAAATAGGCTATACAGACCCGGCTTTTGGAATCGACTGCTACGACGCAGGTGTTTTAGTTTCTATCCATGAACAGTCGCCTGATATTTCTCTTGGCGTGACCGAGAAAGATGACAGGGAACAGGGCGCCGGAGACCAGGGAATGATGTACGGTTTTGCGTGCAACGAAACCCCTGAACTTATGCCATTACCGATAATTCTTTCACACAGACTCACAGAACGGATGGCTTACGTAAGAAAGAACAACATAATCAAGCACCTGGGACCTGACGGAAAGAGCCAGGTAACTATTGAATACGAGAACGAAAAACCGAAGCGCGTTGACGCCATTGTAATAGCACAGCAGCATAGGGAAGAAATTGATGAAAACGAATTGAAAAAAGATATAATTGAGAATGTAATCAAGCCTGTTTGCGGAAGTTATATTGATGCTGAAACTAAACTGTTCATAAACGCAACAGGCAGGTTCATAATCGGCGGTCCTGAAGGTGACACGGGCGTAACAGGGCGAAAGATAATAGCTGACACTTACGGCGGAATAGGCAGGCACGGCGGCGGCGCTTTCTCAGGCAAGGACCCCTCGAAAGTCGACCGTTCCGGACAAGGCAGAAGAACTAAGAAAAGACGCCGGACTTTGAAGATTTTAACGATTAAATATCCAGAATGACTATGCATTTCCAGCATGTTTTTTCTTTCTTCACTTCAAACTTATGCATTGTTACTGCTTTGACGTCGACAATCAGCTCGTGTTTTTTCATGTCGAGCTTGTCGCCATAAAAAGTAGCTGCAAGATTGTACACACCTTTTGTCTCTTTTATTTTGACGCTGACCTTCGGAAATAGCAGACATTTTGAGTCTTTCCAGTATACAAATTCCTGCAAAAAATTGAACAATAACCTGCTAATATCTTTGTTTTTCAGTTTGACTGTCTTCTTTATTTTATGTCTGACGGACTTGAGGTCTTTGACCATAGTGTTCGTGACAGCCAATCCCGCCGATTCAAACATCTTATCAAGTGTTTTGCCTGATGCCTCGAAAGCTATGTCTGCCATTGTAAGACCTTCGATATATTTGTATGCCATACGACCACTACACAAATAATTATTATGCAGCTAGTTAAAGCTGCGATACCAGTAATATTTAAGCTTAAGAAAAAAATTACGATAAAATAATATTAATTGTTTCCAATTTTTAAGAAAGGAGTAGTCGTTCAATGAAAAAGACTAGAATTAAATTTTCATTTATTATACCGACATTCCGTGAGGAAAAATTTATAGGTCGGTGCCTTGGTTCTATAGAGAAGCAGAGGAGAAAAGACCACGAGGTTATTGTTGTCGATTCTTACAGCGATGACAAGACAATTAAAATAGCAAAGAAACACAAAGCAAAGGTTATGTTTGAAGGTATCAGGGGTCCTGGAGCAGCCAGAAACAAGGGGGCAAAAAATGCCAGGGGCGAGATTCTTATTTTTGCTGATGCCGACGTCAGGTTTGAGGAAGATTTTCTTGAAAGGCTTGAAAAAGAATTTTCAAAAGATATAGGAGGAGGCATATGCAAACTGATTCCATACGACGCTGACAGCTATCTTGTCGCCAAGAATTACAAGATTGCAAACGTGATTGCAAGGTTCATGATATCCATAGGTGTTCCAATGACTACAGGAAGCTGTTTCATATACAGAAAACCATTGTTTGAAAAATCGGGCGGTTTCGATACAAAATTTTTAACAAACGAAGACCATGACGTTGCAGACAGAATTTCCAAGATGAAGAGATTTGTTTATTTTAATGACATACGTGTCGGAACTTCCACCAGAAGGGTAAAAAAATGGGGCTTGTTCAGAACGATAAGAACTTATTTTAAATCTACTGTCATTTACTTTCTTAATCATTCCTACATCAGAAGTTACTGGAATTGATGAATAAGGGCTTTGTTGAAAACATATTCAAAAGCCTAAATAAGCATTCAAAAGACTATCTACGCATTTTTCTATGCTGTATGTTTTAGAAACAACAATAAAACCAATTCTGAACTTCTTTACTAATTAGAGAATAAAAGCAATCATAGTTGATTCGCTTACTGCATGTTGATCTTTGTCTTCAGCCTGTTTTTTATCTTCTCGTCCTTTATCTCCTTCAGCGGTATGTTCATTATCTTTATCCACATCTTAGGGCTTGTGACGAGCTTGCTCTTCATCAAACCGCCACCACGCTTAAGATGTGGTATCGGTATTTCGCCTGTTCTGAAGCCGAGTTTTACAGCACGCATATTCATCTCTGCTTCTATGCGGAAGTCATTGCTCTTCAAATCCATTCTATACCAGTCATTTTTCCGGATTGCGCGGAAACCAGCCAAGGGATCCCCCTTTACTTTGAATCCAGCCATCCTGAATATAGGCCGTACAGATAACTGTCCATAGAACCTGAAGATGCGCCTCATCATAGGATCGTCTTCAGGGAATTCTTTCATTGACCTTGAGCCAAGAACGAGATCTGCATGTTCCAGTTTTTTCAACAATTTCGGAATAAAGCTTGGTGGATCAGTGCCGTCGCCGTCCATAAATATTACGATGTCACCCTTGCTTGCGTCGACTCCTGTTTTCATTGCGCATCCCTTTCCCTTGCCTTTCTCATGAATGACCTTTACCCCGAGCTTTTCAGCTATTATCGGCGTATGGTCCGTGGAAGAGTCGACTACAATGATTTCTGATTGTTTTCTCACATTTTCAGGAAAAGAACAAATGACTTTTGCAATAGATTCTTCCTCGTTTTTCGTCGCTATGATTATGCTGTATTTCGGCTTCATTCTTATACCTTCGTGAACTAAAAGTATATTCGGTTGATTTCAGAACATTTTATACTAAACATACAGTATAGCAGGTTCAATAAAAAGTTCCGATATTATTCGAACCTACTATAAAATATGGTAAAAGAAGGTATTTATAGTGAAAATTACAAATCATCCGTCAATTTACACAACAATTCGCTAAAGCCTGTTAAGTCCAATCGGTCGACTCGCACAAAGAAATCTTAAATAAGAAGATTTATAAGATTAAAAAGGCACTGACTATTATGAAGATAAATTATGCTCTTATAATGGCAATTCTATTAATTGGTGTAGTTTTCATAAGTGGTTGCACTCAAACAGGACAAATTACATCACCTTCTAGGACACCACCTTGCGCTCCAAATTGGCAATGCACTGGATGGTCTGAATGTAGTTCCTTCGGAAAACAAACAAGAACCTGCATAGATCAAAATAATTGTGAGGCTACTATAAGTAAACCAACCGAATCGCAATCTTGCACACGACAGATAATTGAACCTTCTGGACAAGAAACAACACTTAACAAATCTACCGCCTTCGCATCCAGAGTGATAGATGGTGACAGTATTGAATTATCAAATAACATAGAAGTCAGACTACTTGGAATAAATACACCTGAAAGAGGACAACCTTACTATCAAGAATCTACTGATAGATTAAAGAAACTTGTAGAAGGTAAAAATGTAGTTTTAGAAGACGATATTGAAGATAAAGACCAATATGGCAGACTTCTAAGATATGTATTTATTGATAACTTGTTTGTGAATTTACAGTTAGTCAAAGAAGGTTATGCAACTGTTTATATCCTTCAACCAAATACAAAATATGAAACTTCTCTAAGAAATGCAGAAAATGAAGCAAAAACATTAAAACTAAATATATGGAAACAACCAACTGGCGAAAATATCTGTGATAATAGATGCGTAGGAATTTCTTATTTCAAATGGAACGCAGAAGGTAACGATTGTGATAACTTGAATGGCGAATATGTGAAATTTGTAAATACCTGCTCTTACTCCTGTGATTTAACGAGTTGGACAGTTAAAGATGAATCATCACGAAATCCTTATGTTTTTCCAATATTTGTTTTAGAGAGTGGAAAGACAGTAACACTTTATACAGGTTGCGGAACCGATACAAAAACACAATTTTATTGGTGCAGTAGCGGTTATTCATGTAATGCCATTTGGAATAATGATGGTGATACCTTATATCTAAGAAATTCAAATGGCGAATTGGTATTGAATTATCCTTATACAGGTTTTTCATAAAACGGCTCACCGACCTCGATTTTAGGCAAAAGACCCCAAACATTCGTAATTTTATCCCTTCACGTTTCCGATCGGCACGAGTTTGACGACCTTTTTTGATATGCCTGCGTCATGGGTCGCGTTTATGACCTCGTCGACGTCCTTGTACGCTGCGCCCGCTTCCTCGGCAAGGCCGGACATGCTGACTGTCTTGACATAAATGCCGCGGTTTTCCATGTCCTTCTGCAGCTTGTCGCCGCGGAAGAGCTGCTTCGCGCGTGTTCTGCTCATGGTACGGCCTGATCCATGAGCTGTTGTGCCAAAGGTTTCCTTCATGGCTTTTTCCGTGCCCAGGAGAAGATAGGAACCTGTTTCCATCGAACCTCCAATAATTACAGGCTGGCCAAGATGACGGTATTCTTCTACAATTTCCTCTCTCCCTGGTCCGAATGATCTTGTAGCGCCTTTCCTGTGTACGAGCACTTCTTTCTCTGTGCCATTGACGTCGTGCTTCTCTATTTTTGCTATGTTGTGCGCCACGTCATATATCTGGTGCATTTCCATTTCCTCAGGAGTCTTCTTGAAGATCTGCGAGAAACATTCACGTACCCTGTGCAATATGACCTGCCTGTTGGCGAAGCTCATGTTCACAGCGCACTTCATTGCCTTGTAGTAATCCTGGCCCTCCTTACTTTCAAAAGGCGCGCACGCAAGCTCTTTATCAAGTATCTTTATCCCGTATTTCTTTTCCATTACGTCCAAAAACAGTTCAAGATAGTCAGTTCCTATCTGGTGGCCGAAACCGCGTGAACCGCAGTGAAACATCACAACTATTTGTCCGGGGAACAAGCCAAATTCTTTTGCTATGTGTTTTTCAAATATGTTTTCCCCCTTGACGACCTGTATTTCCAGATAGTGGTTGCCTGAGCCCAGAGTACCGATCTGTGTTATGCCGCGGTCGATGGCTCTTTTGCTGACAGCAGCAGTATCAGCGCCTTCCATGCAGCCGTTTTCCTCTGTTCTCTTCAGGTCTTCGTCCCAGCCGTATCCCTTTTCTACGCACCATTTGCTGCCTTCTGTGACCACTTCTTTGAACTGGTCGCGCGTAAATTTCATGAAGCCTGAAGAACCAACGCCAGCAGGGACACGCTGAAACAAAAGATTGACAATTTCTTTCAGACGTGGTTTCACGTCATCAATAGTAAGGTTTGTTTTCAAAAGCCTCATGCCACAGTTATGCGATACTATAGAATCAGCAATGAAATTATGATTAGAATCATTCATAGTTACATCATAGACATATCCATTATAAGGAATTTTCTTTATTTCTGCTATTTTTTCAGCAACTATGCCATTAGAACCTATACGATATTGATTTTTGAATTCCTCAAATGACATAAAGGCGAATGCGATTCTGGGAGAACTCTTGAATTTTGTCCAGACAGAATGATTAATAAATTGTTCAGGCGTAAATTCAGCCGTAAATAATGGTCGAATTTCATTTATGCTTATACCATTATCGTAAAGGTTTTTTGCAGATTCTCTAATAAATTTCCGCTTATCTTTTATGAAATTTTTAAGACGTATATAGCTTATTGCCAAACACGCCTCAGTTTTCTTTTCCTTATTGTATTCAAAGTTGATTTTCTCATACAGATTAAGAAGGTTTCTTGGGTTGCCATGTATCAGCAGTCTAAGTCCAGTAGTTTTTCCGTATGCACCATTGTATTGATATCCGCTGACTTTTACAGGTTGCGCTGTACTTATTTCGAATTCAGAAAGTAAAAGCCTAATCTCATTAAGAAAATCTATGCCGTTGTGCACCAGGCTTTCAAGCTTATTCATATTAAGTTGGGGCGAATAAAAATTGTATTTATTTAAAGTTGCCGGTTTTGATAATTCTGCACCAAAAAAGGCGGCCAAAAACAGCCTTTTTTGCCAAAGGCGACAATTAAATATCCATTTTGGTATATGATATTCTTTAGACGTTTTTGATCCGAATGGCATACCAAGGGCCATAAAAAGTGCAGAAAGAGCCGTGGATTTTTTAATTATAGAATTTTCTACGAAATCAAATTTTATTTCATCATAATACGTCACAATTTTATGTTTTCTCTGTCTCTCATTTATTTTAGACGGTATACCAAGTTCCATCAAATCTATTGCAATTTCCTCAAGATCTTCTCTTTTGCCGTAAAAATGAATAAAGCCTGTTCTTTTGTTTACAAATGAAATGACGCCATCACCAAAGATAAATCCCATTAATTTTAATAATATCGGAAGCTTTGCGGAATTATATCGAATCGGAAGTATTTCTAACTTATCCAAAAACTTGAATATCTGAATTCTTGCATTGCCGTCATTTTTAATACCTAATTGATCTAGCGCATCTTCTATGTTCTTTCTATCAAGAACAATATCGTCAGTTGGCTCTTCATATTCTACGCCTTTATAAGGGTACACCATTATTCTGTCATTAGTGTACAGGTTCTCTGCCTTTATCTCACCTTCTATATATCCTTTATTTTTTTCCAATAGCCCAACTTGCAAAGTATCTTACTATTGGGATGGGTGCAGTTGATATCAAATCCAATGCCACCGGGGGATATGATGCCTTTCTTGAGGTCGAATGCTGCTACGCCGCCTATTGGAAAACCGTAGCCGCTGTGACCGTCGGGCATGCAATAAGCGTGGTTGATTATTCCTGGCAATGTAGCTACATTTGTTATTTGGTCGTAGACCTGCATATCCATGTTAGCAACTATGTCCTGACTTGCAATAATCTTTGCCGGGACCTGCATGCCTACTTTATAGGTCTTTGGTATGATCCATTCTACATTGCTCATTTTCTGTATGAAATCTGGTATCGACACATCAATACACCCCACGGTAAAATGACATAAGTATTGCTAAATAAAGACTGTTTCTTTAAATCCTTTGAAATGTGGATCGCCTGTCAGAATTCTTGCGTTGATTTTTCTTGCTGCAAAAAGTACGAAGGCGTCCCCCAAGCCAAAATCTCTTATACTCTTTCTCGTTTGGGCGTGCAACAAACCTGTTTCTCTAGCAGTATCTTGGTCTATTCCTATTATCTCTGAGTTTGACAATACGGCTTCTTCTGCCGTATCAATATCCATATTCTTTCTTTTTGCTACGCTAATTATTTCAGATAGGGATATGACATTTGTAAATATTTCATTATCGGATTTTTGTATTATCTCACGAGCCTTCAGGCCCCTCTGTGTACCATTAAGATATTCTATCCACGCCCACGAATCAATAACAAACTTATTCATGAGTATTCAACTCATCTTCTTTTGTAAAGCTGCCTATGCCTTTTAACGCGCCAAAAAAGTCTTTTTTGGGTTTCCTGATCTCTATCTCGACGGTCTGGTTTTCTGTTATACCTTCTGCCTCCGCCAGATCCTTCGGTATCCTGACCATTATCGAACCGCCTATTTTCTTTGTCTTAGATATGACTTTCATCGCACCACCAATGTTGTACTGATAGGCATGCATGAACACAATAAGATTATAAATAATGTATTTAAAACTACCTGTATTGAATCAATAAGATATGAGGTTTGATCTTCACACACACACAAACTGCTCAAAGGATGGAATAATTCCGCCCCTTAAGCTTATTGAAATAGCAAAAAAGCGGGTTGACGGGATAGCTGTTACAGACCACGATACAATGAAGGCTTGCAACCAGCTGAAAAACATAAGGAATTTCATAATAATTCCTGGTATGGAAATCAAAATAAAAGAAAATAACAGGACAGTGGGTGAACTTATAGGCCTTTTTCTTACAGAAGAAATACGATCCAGGTCTCTTCTTGAAGTGATAGACGAGATAAGAAGCCAGAATGGCCTGATAACTGTTTCCCATCCTTTCAGGTCTAAAAAGCCTTTCAAGAGAATAGAAGAAATAAAAAACAAGGTAGATGCAATAGAAGTTTTCAATTCAAGGTGTCTGAGTGATGAAGAAAATAAAAAGGCGCTGAATTTTGCGAGGAAAAACAGACTTTCATTCACTGCTGGCAGTGATGCCCATACATCATGGGAGGTCGGCAAAGCATATACCCTTGCCGATGTAACTGATGCAGAAGGCCTTAGAAAAGCCATACTAAAGAGAAAAACAACATTTGAAGGTCAGAGGTCAAATCAATTGATTCACTTTATTTCTCCGATCGCAAAAGCTCATAAAAAAATAAAGAGATTACTTCCATCTTAGAATTTTTCCCGTTCTCCATAATCTCTGAATAGCTGTAAAGATAGAAAACATCGCTATAACATAGAGCATATAACTCATGTAGTCAAAGAATATCATGCCAATTATGAGAAGTAATATCCTTTCTTTTCTTTGCATGAATCCTCCGCCAGATTTTGCACCTATTGCACCTGCATGTTTACTTATGTAACTTGAAAGCATGAACATGACCATTGCAAGAGATGCTGGAAAGAATAATACGGGATTGTATAATGCAATACCAAAATATATGGAAAGTTCTGTTATTTTATCAACAACTGAATCCAGCATAGCACCTATTTTTGTTGTTCTATTCATTGCACGAGCCACAGAACCATCAAAAAAATCAAAAACCCCTGAAAGCAGTATCAAAATTATTCCATACAGGAAGTGCCCCGTATATATCGCATAAGCGGCCAAAATACCTGAAATAAGCGTTAAAAATGTGAGAGAATTTGGAGTAAAACCTATTCTTCCGAGTTTTGAACCCACACGGTCAGCTATTTTTTTGACTTTACTGCGTGATTTTTCTTCCATCATGCTACTCACTAATCTTGTTGACTATAAGCTCTGCTATATCTTTTGCCGCCTGTTCGCGAATTGAACTGAAAGACGGCCAGTCATTGAAGTCTATGACAAAGACATCACCATTGTAAATTATGTCTCCTCCATAAACGTTCATTCCTAACAGCCGTGCAATCCTGCCTGCGAAATTCGTCATATCTTCTTTTCCTTCACCATCATAATCGGGGAGATATACTTTTTCTCCGATGCCATAGAATTTCACGTTTGTACCTTCGATAAAATGCTGTACTATGAGGTGCTTTACGCCTATAGATTGGAACCTTTCCAGTGTTTCCTGCATTTCCTGTTCATTCTTCACAAGAGCTGTATCGCCAGATTTGCCGTGTGTATCAATGCGCTTAAGCACAATCGGGAAAAAAACAGGAACATCGTCAATTGAAAGTACTTCTGTTTTTGGAAGAGGTATTTTGTTCTGTTGCATGATGTCATAGACAAATTTCCTGTTAAAACATCGTCTTATGGCCTTCGGCGAGTTTACAACATTAATTCCTTTGTCTTCCACTTTTTCCAATATATCAAGAGTTGAAGGGTTTCTGGCCATTGAAAATATAATATTGAATTCACCAAAGTCGTATGTTTCTGGGTTATCTGTCATTACGACTTCATGTCCCCTGATCCTGAGTTCGTCTGCAACAGCATCTGCTATCTTTATGTCGGCTTCTGGCTTTCCGGCAGTGTTAGCTTCCCTGTATATTCCCAGTATTCTCATAAAAATTACTTTTCTCGTTATATTTACTTAAAAGACAAAATATTCTTTAGGTCTTCTTTCGTTACCTTAGGCACGCCAATATGTTTAACAGCCAAACCACCGAAGAAGTTGCCCATGCGGCAGCATTCTTCCATTGATTTATTTTTCAACAATCCGTATGCAAAACCTGCGAGGAAGGCATCGCCTGCGCCTGTAGGATCATCTTCTTTGAGAGGTATTGTCGGGATATCTATAGGCTTGTCATTCTTCGGTATTATAGTACATCCTTGTCCACCTTTTGTTATTATCACATTTGTCTTCTTTTTCATTGTTTTGATATCAATAATCTTTGACTCGGGTAGACTAATCTTAATAAAATCGAACAAGTGGGCATAATCATTGAACCAATCTTTCATGGGATCGATATAAAAAATTGTGCCGTCTTCCTTCGTGCGACGACAAAAACCTTGAATGTCACAAAGAAGAAATTTTGATGTGTTTCGCATTTTTAAAATAGTTTCTTGTGGGATTTCGTTAGCGCAACCGCATGCTAGTGCAATAGTACAATCGTCTTTGATCTCCTCTGGCTTTATGGATTCACACACAGAAAGAAATTTCATCATGACTTCTGCTTTTGTATAATCAGCAAACCAGCATGTTGATGGTGTATCACAAACAGTGATAGGATTATACAAGTTGTGTGTGTATCTAAAATCTTTGCCTATCTTAGAAATTATACGAAAATTGATTTCAGCGGTCTTCAGAAATGGTGTCATATAAGATGGTGGACCGCCCTGTTTTTCATGTTTTTTGCCATCCGCAGTTATAATTATATCTTGTGTATAATGGCCAACAAGAAGCATGTCTATTTTATTCATGACTACTCCCTCGTTGATTTATATGTATAATATATTCCATGTAAAGCTGAAAGGTTTGAAAGCAGGGCAATCAGAGCAATTATATACGTGGCATAAAGTTTGTCAGAAAATACGGATATTATGAAAACTATAAACATTAGAATAAGCCATTCGGCATGAATAAAAAATCCTTCCTTCTTTTTCAGTTTGTCTTCAGAATGAATAAAATTTACGTATGTCGACATTACAGAACCGAATACAAGTACAATGAGCCAATAGTTCAACGGAAAGTATAGATTTGGCAGTCCTATAAATAATACGGATAATATCATCAATATTTCTACGTACCTCTCCGCGATCATTGATATGTAAGCTCCCTTGGTTGTTACGCGGCCGATTACGCGTGCGACTGATCCATCTATTATATCTATAAAGGCCGTTATTGCAAAAAGAATTACAGCAATGAAAATATTTCCGTAAAATGCAGAAATGAATCCCAGAATAGCGGGTACAATAGATATAGATGTCCACTGGTTAGGAGAAAGAGGTATTTTACTGAAAGCCATTCCTACTTTCACTGAAAATGAACTGAAATATTTTTTGTTGTATTGTGTCATATAATCACTCCATGTCAAGTCTTTCAAGTATGGTTCTGTGTATCTTTTTATTTCCTGAAGCAACGTAATTGTATGGTTTTGTCATGTTATCCACTTCTCCGATGTCATTACCGAACGGGTCCGTGAACACGCCGCCCGCTTCCCTTACCAGCAGGTAGGCGGCCATCCAGTTCTCAGGCGTGGAAAGGTCTCTCACATCAACATAAGCGTTGACCGCACCTGTTGGCACGTAGCTAAGACCCATGGCAGCAGAACCGTTTCTTCGTATGTTCTTTATGCCAGTTGTGATGAGGCGATGTATTCTCTTCATCTTGGTCTTTTCTGTCGTGACTCCTGCAGCCTCATTAAGACCAAAATCAAGGTCTATCTCAATACGTGCCGCCTGTATGTTGCTATTTTTTGACGTATGCGCTACTGTTTTCTTGAATCCGTTAAAAGGTCCCTTATAAGTCACCCCTTTTCCTTTCGAGCCCTTCAAGACAGAACCTGACACCACACTTCCTATCAAGGCGTAAACAACGTCTTTTGGATTTGCTATTCCTTCCTTACTGAAAGGTACACAAGCCGCAGAGAATGCACTTCCCTCTATTCCATTCTTGAAGTTCGTAGATCCATCGCAGGGGTCAAAAATAAATATATATTTAGGATCTCTTGAAACGTCAACTATTCCTTGTTCCTCTGTCCATATCTGGACGGGTAGGCCATGTTTTTTGCAGTAGTTTATTGCAACGTTCTCGGATTCGAGGTCAAACTTCGCGGTAACGTCGCTCCCTTTTACGTTGGCGCCAAGAATTCCAAGAGACTTGTAACCCTGCGTAAGCATGTAATTTCTTACTTCGCCAAACATGTTTTCCAGATGACTCAGCATGTCTGCCATTATCACACCTTATTAGAATGATAAGAATTATCTTCTTAAAATGCTTACCTTTCCCTCTGGCCGCTGATGAATTCCTCGGTCATCTGCCTTGCAACCGAGTCAGGGAACTGCTGATGGGGATGCTTGCAGAAGTAGGACGAAGGCGAGATAAGTGTGCCGCCTACGTTACGGTCTAATGCGAGCTTCACGCATCTTATTGAGTCTATGACCACACCAGATGAGTTGGCCTTGTCTTCTACATCAAGACGGCATTCTATGTTGAAAGGTATGTCACCAAATAAGCGGCCTTCTATGCGTATGAAACCAAGTTTTTTTGACTTAAGCCATGGAACGTAATCGCTTGGTCCTATGTGAATATGATCGTCAGGCAGTTTTTTGCTGAACTGGCTCTGGACTGCTTCTGTCTTTGATATCTTCTTGCTCGTCAGCCTTGTGCGCTCGAGCATATTGTAAAAGTCTGTGTTGCCGCCGACGTTCAGCTGATAAGTATTATCTACAGTTGAACCGCGTTCCTCGCACAGTCTCGAAAGCACGCGATGAACTATTGTTGATCCGAATTGCGCCTTTGTGTCGTCACCAAGAACAGGCACGCCCGCTTCTTCGAATTTCTTTGCCCATTCAGCATTACTGCCTATGAATTCAGGAATAGCGTTAACAAACCCGCATCCGGCTTTCATGATTTCTTGTGCATAAAATCTTGTTGCATCAGCACTTCCTACAGGCAGAAAGCTCAGGACAACCTGGACGTCATTTTCTTTCAATGTCTTTGCAATGTCAACAGGCGTCTGTCTATGATCAATAGGAGTGACTTTTGACATGAATTCGCCTATACCATCCAGCACAGGTGCTTTTTGGACAATCACACCGGTTTCGGGCACGTCGGCTATCTTTACTGTATTATTTGGCTGGACCCATATCGCTTCTGACAGGTCTTTGCCGACCTTGCCTGCGTGAACGTCAAATGCCACAACAGGTTTGATATGCCTTATGAGATAGCCGCCAAGGCTGTTGTGCATCAGACCCGGCACACGCTCAGAAGAATCAGTAACGTCTTTATAATATTGAATTCCCTGGATAAGATTGCTCGCACAGTTTCCGACGCCGATTACTGCAAGCCTTATGTCCTTTTCCATATACACCTGCTATTTTATAGCATAAAATAGTTTAAATAGCTTATATATCCGTTCTTGTATGAATAATATCATGAAATACGACTCCATTGTGAAACCGCCAGAAAGCAAAGCATTGAAATGCGGAAGAGTATGTCTAAAACCGGGTGAGGAAATAGGCGAACACAGAACAGATTCAAGGGAAGAAGTCATTATTGTACTGAAAGGCAGCGGCATCCTGATAAAAGAAAAATTTAAAATAAAAATCAAGCAGGGTGAAATATACTATATAGAAGAAAACAAATGTCACAACATCAAGAACAATTCTAACGAGCATCTGGAATACGTTTTTGCCGTGTCGCTATTTCATCAATAAACCAACTTTAAAAACTTTAATGAGATAGCCTTCTTATGAAAAAATACATTGTTCCTTTATTTGCAGGAGCAGCAGCACTGTTTTTAGTTACCGATGAAGTGACAAAAGCAGAAATACCCAGAAATCCGGAAGAAATAAACTATACGCTGTCGGATACAACTGCAGCACTGATGAAACAGCTTGACATTTTTGTTAAAACTTATGGACAAACTTCCGGTATGACTATAGACGGTATAACATACAACTCCAGAGAAGCCGTTCTTGAAAACAAATATTTAATGCAATCATTTGAAGGTACGGTTTACGGTAAAGAAATTTCATACCTGTCTATAATAAGAAAGGGTGCTGATTGCTTCTACTTCGGTGATATACACAAAGATGGAAAAATAGATATTTTCACAAAGAAACGATCAGGTATAGACGATATTTTTATTAGTGACGCTATGTCGAGTGCGTTAAAATTTGCAGCGTCCGGCAACAAAGACGACCTTATAGA
The DNA here is from genome assembly GCA_016191585.1 of archaeon. Taxonomy (GTDB): domain Archaea; phylum Aenigmatarchaeota; class Aenigmatarchaeia; order GW2011-AR5; family GW2011-AR5; genus JACPVU01. The sequence goes on along the minus strand of JACPVU010000034.1, from coordinate 19,024 downwards.
CGACCTGAATTTGGCAGAAGGCAAAAAGGATGCGGCCTTCATGAAAGCTGCGCTTGAAATCATGAAACTGCCTGAATTCAAAAGCGGCCCTAAGGGCGAGAATGTAAAATAAAAATCTATGAACTAGCGTACCCAAAAACATCATTACGATACGATTGACTGAATTTGTTGATTTCATCCCATTCTTTATCGGTAAGGCTTCTTTCTCCGAGATTAGTACAGCAATGAGTGCAAAGTCGATACATCCCGGGCGGCGAAGAGTAGTTTGGCGTTTCTAATATCTTAAGGTGGTATCCTGCAGCAGCACATTCCTTTCTCCTCTTGTTGACATATTCATCAAAGCTTTCTCGTTTTGACATGTTATTCTTCAGTTTTCGAATTTATTTAAACTAAAAATGGCATCTATTCTTCATGTCATCACCGTCTGAAAGATTCAAGAAAAGCCTTACAAACGACAACTTGTGGATATACATATTGTCGCTGCTCAAGAAAGAAAAGCTGTACGCATACGAGATAAATGAAAAGATAGAGAAGGTATTTGATTTCTATCCAGGCAACATGACCGCGTACATAATACTAAAGCGTCTGCAGATGGATGGATACGTTAAAGCAGCTAGAACAGAGAAATCCGGCGGGCCAGAGAGAAAATACTACATGATCACGAAAAAAGGGATTGACGAATTAAAAAAAGCGAAGAAGATATATGCAAGAATGAAGAATTTCTTATAACTACAACGTCTCCATAATGGGTACTGTCATTATAGCAGGTTCTGTTCTTAGCACGACGTCAATCCATTGCTCTTCTGTATATGGCAGGTTTATTTTGTTTATATCTTCTAGTGTGTCAAGAATGTTCATCTTTATCATTTTGTCTGACAACGTGTAAAGGACATTGCCCATATACAGGCTGCGCTTTACTGAATTCGATCCCCAGTATGATTCGTAATCTGCCTCATTGCCTGAAACAGCGTGCGTTATCTTTCCGCGCAGCGTGAAGCCTGTGTCGACGGAAAAGCCAAATACGTATGCGCCCTGCCATATGTATTCACCATATTGCCAGTCAGGATTTCCGTTATTGTTTTTTATTTCTGCAAGCAGTACAGGCAATACAAGCAATCCCTTGTCCTTGTTGAACAAAAATGCATGGTGGTCCTGCAGTGCGTAAGAATCTGTCCCGCGGTCTCCTATGATTATCTTTGATATTTCCTTCGGATTTTGCACGTCTGTCACATCAAACAGCGACATCTTCAGGCCAAGGAAACGGCCCTGTTCTGTCGCTTCCTTTCCTATTCCTATAATGTGATTTTCATCAACAGGATGCAGGTAATCAGAAACTCCTGTAACCTTGAGGAAACCCAGAACTTTCGGTGTTGACGGCTCCTTCAAGTCGATAACAAACAACGGGTCAACCTGCCTGAAAGTAACCATGTAAGCACGGTCACTCATGAAACGAACTGAATATATCCTTTCACCAGGCGCCAGGTCTTCTACTTTGCCTACAGTGTTCATGCCGCTGTCGAGGACGTAAAGGTTGTTTGTCTGGCTCTGCCAGTCGCCGCCTGTAGTTGCTATGCGGAAATAATTATTATATTCGTCCATCGAGAACTGGTTCAGCACATGACCGGGAACGCTTCCCTGGGTTTCGTATTTTATCTCGTTTCCGTTAAGCATTATTTTATGAATGATCGTCGATTCCTGCTGCTTTGCGATCTCTTTCTGGAATTTCAGCATCCTGTCCTGTGCGTCTTTTCCGAGGGTTGCTTTTTCCTCGGGATCCAGGTTGTTGGCATAGTCTTCTATAATTTTCATTACCTTGTTCATTTTTTCTGCCTTAGTATCATTAGTATTTCTGATTTCGCTGACAGTTCTTCCCACTTCAGAAGGCACTACGGGTATTATTACTTCGTCAACAAACTTGTCGAAGAAATACGTCTGGTCGAGCCACTTTGTATATGAAAGGTAGATGTTATTTGCCGAAACGAACAGGTTCTGTGAATAAGGCAGCATGTACGTCTTCACAGTTGGATCTTCATTCACGTTATTGACATTGACGGCTATAATATTGACAAAGTTGTAAGACCTGTCAGGAACGTCAAAATAGTATATGTCCGGGAATTTTTGAGTGGTAAATGGCCTCACGACAGGCAGTGGTACGACATCGCCGTATGTATAAACAGGCTGGTTTATTATCGTATAGACATAATCTCCTATCATCCTTGAATCAAAATAGTTGCCGTCTACGGACAGGTTTTTCGCAAGAACCGGATTTGTTCTGTCTGAAACGTCATAGACTTTTATGTAAGACGAAGCAGAATTATAATATGGGTATGGTCTGGCTATCATACTTTCCTGGACACCTATTTTTTCCTGAACACCTACATAAGGATAAGAATTATATTCGTCGCCAAAAACAACGAGTTTGTCGTTATTTATGAAGATATTTCTCGGCGTTGTATTCAACTCAATTTCCGAGAGTATTTTTGCGTTTTCAGCTGGAAAAGCGTCAACAATAACAACCTTGGTGCCGGAAACGACATAGATGTATTTTCCGTCATTTTTTACTATATCAGCCTCGTCAACACCCCGGACCTGAACGTTTGTAGTGGAGAAATCTGTGGCCTTTTGCGCGCTAGCTGCAACAGGTGCATTTCCAGCATCAGCAGCTAAGGCGCGTGTTTCCATCATGCCGACGCCGTAATAGTTGCCCATGTAATTTTCGCTGTTTTCCTTTATGAAGCTCTTTAACTCATCGTAAGAAGCAAATTTCTTCAGCTTGTCTTCTGTACTGATATGATTAGAAGGAAGCATTGATAGTGCAACTAATCCAACAAGAAGCACAGCAACTGTTACGATTTCTGTTTTCATGTTAATTTGTATTTGAAGATGACCATATATATACGTGCCATTCTTTAGGGGAAAAAACCTAATGACGATTTAAATACTTTTTTGTCATCCAGTACTGATGCCAACAGATCAGGAATCAGTACCATCCGTAATCTGGCCTGCCGAATCAGGCAAATATAAGGTCATGCAGTTCTACAAGAACGACGAGCCTTATATGAGATTCAGCAATGATGCATTTGGCAAACCTGCGTGTAAACATCAAAAAATTCTGATTGATTTTGCAAAGGAAATAAGAATCGATACTAAAAGACTAGTTTATGATGATGGATTGTTTTTGCTTCCAGACAACGTACCGTACAAAATGTGCGGTTGCGACCTGTGCGATATAAGTATTAAAGAGAAAAAGTCTCTTTTTTATGGCGTCGGTACTGATTTCCAAATCGGAATTGATAAGAAACATATAGACAAGATGAAAGACAAATATCCCGACTGGGTTTTTGAATACTAATTTAGAGGGGGCTTTCTTTTCTTGAACCGTCTTTCAAAGCCCTTCTTGTATTTCTTGTACCTCTTCTTCTTCCTCTCGAATCTTTCGCTGCGCTCGTAGTCCGACATAGCTATCAATAATTAGATTGTTGCTGCGGCTTAAAAACATTTTTATGACAGTATTTATGGCAACATGACAGCCAGTATAATAGCGCAGGACAATGCTACACACAGTCCAAACTTCTGATGAAGAAGGAGTTTTTCCTTGCTTATTACTAGGCCCAGAAGAGCTGCCAGTGCTATATAGCTTTCCGAGAGCGCAACAGCAATCACTATAGGTATCAGTGTCATGGCTATTGCAAACGCAACCCATGCAAGGTTGTCAAGAAAACTCATTGAAAGCAGGAGTTTCTTGTTGCTTTCGAAGTCCCTTATGAGCTTGCCCACCCTGTGATTAGATACTATATAAAAAAGGCATACCGATGCGAGAAAGACGCTGATAAACCAGTTCACAACAAGCGCGTTCGTAACTCTGGAAGCAAAACCCACAAGGAAATTTGTCGCTCCCATAAAAACCGACCCTATTACCGCAAGTATTACGCCCTTTTCTACCCATATTTTCTTTGAAAAGTTTGTTGACTTCAATGAAACAAGGACAAGCCCGATAACGAGCATTGATATGAGCAACAACTGGATCATGTCAACGGATTCTTTTATGACGCTGAAAGCGAGAATTGCAGCTACAGGAACTTCCAATGCGTATATCGGCTCGACTATTGCTATCTTCCCTTTTTTCAGGGCTTCAAAATCCAGTAGCGCTGCCGCGAACAGCACTGTCGAAATTCCGAGGAGCATCAAGAATGTGTGGTCGCTGGACGCCAGAATCATTCCTATGTCATTGAAAACAAACGGCAGCAAAATAAAAGAGCCGAAAATAGAAATCACGAAGAGCGTTTCCCAGTCGCCGAACTTTCGCGCTGATCTTTGTATCAGAAAGTCGCCTATCCCCCAGAAAATAAGGGCTGCAAAAGCGAATAAGATGCCTATCTCAATCATAATTTGTTATTGGTTTTCCTGTAATTAAATGTTTTTACTGCGTATTTTTGTAGAGTTTTTCTACTTGCTGCCAATTGATTATATTCATGAAAGCATTGATGTAGTCGGCACGTCTATTTTGATACTTCAGATAATATGCATGTTCCCAGACGTCTATCGCCAGGAGCGGTGTCTTCCCTATTGTCAGCGGGCTGTCCTGGTTCGGAAGGTTTAATATTTCAAGATATTCCCCGTTGAAAACAAGCCATGTCCAGCCACTGCCGAACAAGCTTGCTGCTGAATTAGAGAATGTCTCCTTGAATTTCTCGAAATTGCCGAATTTCTTTGCAATAGCTTCTGCTATTTCACCGTCAGGCTGCTGGTTGTCGTTTTTCATGACAGGCCAGAAGAAGTTGTGATTGATATAACCGCCGCCAAAATTCCTGACAGCTGTCCTTATTGTTTCAGGCACTGTATTGAGATTCTGAATTATTTCTTCGGCTGATTTATTTTTTACGTCATCGTGTCCTTCAAGGGCTGTGTTGAATTTATCTGCGTAAGCTTGGTGGTGCTTTCCGTGGTGTATCCTCATTGTCTGCTCGTCTATGTACGGTTCCAGTGCGTTATAGTCATAAGGCAATTTTGGCAATTCGAATTTCATTTTTACCACCACTATATTTTTCCAATAAGATCCATTCCGGGCTTCATAGCCTTTGCACCCGGTGTCCATTTGGCAGGGCAAACAAGACCTTTGTTTTCGCGGACAAATTTGGCTGCCTGCAATTTCCTGAGAAGCTCTGCTGCACTGCGGCCTATGTTATTGTCGTTTATCTCTACTGTCTTCAGTACACTGTCAGGGTCAATGATAAAACTGCCTCTCAACGACAGTCCTTCGCTTTCGATATATGTACCGAACTCTTTGCACAACTTTCCTGTAGGATCAGCTGCCATAGGGTACTGGACTTTCTTTATCGCTTCTGATGTGTCGTGCCAGGCCTTGTGGACGTAAGCAGTGTCTGTACTGACGCTTATTACTTCTGCACCTGATTTCTTGAATTCGTTGTAAAGTTCAGCTGCGTCTTCCAATTCCGTAGGGCAGACAAACGTGAAGTCAGCCGGGTAGAAAACCAGCACAAGCCACTTGCCCCTGTAATCAGAGAGCTTTATTTTCTTTATTTCATTGTTTTGATATGCGTCAAACTCAAAATCCGGAACCTTTTCCCCTATTCTTACCATAGAAATCACTCCTATTCGCTAAAAAGCACATAATCTAAAGATCAATTTAAGGAAAAATATTAAAAATGATCGGCTTTATTCCTTTTCCATTATTTCAGCTTTTTCTACTGCATTGTTAACAAGTTTTTCTATGTCGAGCGCTTCTTCGTAGTTTTCAATGACGTCTTTCTTCGCTTTTGTCACCGGGTGCTTGCCTATCATTGTCGAGCAGCAGTCCTTGTACGGCACAATAGATTCCTTGAATGTCCCGATTTTCTCGGCTATCTTTATGATTTCCTTCTTGTCAAAACCCAGTAGTGGCGATAATATGGGATATTTAGCATCTGCATAAATGACGCTCATGTTTTCAAGGGTCTGGCTTGCAACCTGGGCGATGTTGTCGCCTGTCACAAACGCGAGAGCGCCTTCCTTTTCCATGATTTTTTCTGCTATCCTGAACATCATCCTTCTGTAGACGATCATCCTCATCTTCTCTGGCACGTTCTTGATTATTTCCTCCTGGACGCCGTAGAAAGGAACAAGGTACATTTTCGACGGATGCTGGTACTTTGACAATGCTTCCAGTATCTTCTCCAGTTTGTTTTCTATTTTCGACGTGTATGTATGAAAGTGGACAAAAATAACGGTGCAGCCACGCTTCATTGCGTACCAGGCAGCAACAGGCGAGTCTATCCCTCCGGACATCAAACACAACACTGTGCCGGCAGAACCAACAGGCAATCCTCCTGGGCCGGGTATTTTTTCCGTGTACACGAACGCCTTTTCCGCTATTTCCACGTAGACTGTCACGTTGGGATCTTTCATTTTGACACCCCAGTTGGTCGCGACGTTTACAGCATCTCCAACAACTGTGTTTATGTCTATTGTCCTCATTGGAAACGACTTGTTGCTCTTTGACGTATCGATCTTGAAAGTTTTCGCGGACACAGATTTAGCGATTTTTACAGCACCTTTCTTTATTTCCTCTATATCCAGCGAAGTTTCTATGCACGGCGAGAAATGAGAGATGCCAAAAACGTTCTTCAGGTTATTGAGAACAGAAGCATCTACAGATTCTATGAGTATGCGGCCGTACAGGCGCGTGATCTTTATGTTCCTGCCAATAGCGTGCCTTATATTTTCTACAAGTTTCTTCTCAAAGACAGGCCTGTTCTGACCCTTCAATGCGATTTCAGCGTAATGCACCATGGTATGCGTGTACATGCTCATAAGTTGGAAAGAAGGCTTAAAAATAAGATTAAAATAACTAAATTCAATAAAATTTTAATCACTATTAAGTAGGATATTTAAACTTTAATTATGTTGTATATTCATGCTCAAAGATATAGGATGGAGAAGTCTTACTATGGGTGGAGGTAGCTTTAGAAATATTGATAACATATACTTGCGCCAGCCTGTAAACTACCGCCTGGACTTCAATAATCGTATAGCGTACGAAAAAGAAAAAGGATATATCATATTCAGGGAAATAATTGAAAATACGTCCTGCATAGAATTTCTGGATATTGATATTCTTGTAAAAGGCATTGAACGTCCCCTGTCGGACGACGGAGAAACTCTGGAACCGAAGAAACTTGACAAATACATTGACGAATGCATGGACAAAGAAGTTGTGCCATTCCTGAGTTATGTTATTGCCGACGACGTTGAACTCACAAAAGGAGACTATGAAGTGATTTCGCAACTGAAGCCAGTTGCATTTGTCTACAATGACATTCAATACAAAGAAATGATCAAATACAAATTCCTGAAAGAACCAGAGTTTGAGCACCTTGCAGGCAAAACAAAAAACGCTATTTTAGAAGCTATGTCAGGCGGATTCAACCCGCATATAATTTCTGTTTCAACTGCATTCGGCGGCGTGAGTATTTTCAAGGAGCAGTTGTGGCCCCATCTGTCAGAACTGGGAAATATAGGCACCGGAATCATACATCCAAAAATGGAACTAGAAAGAGGCGTTTATACAGGATATTTCCCGTCCAAGATATGCATCTCTTTTGGATGCGAAGAAGATGATATAGCATTTCGACAGAGAGTCTCAAGAGATGATAAGAAAAGATATGATGTAATCATTGAAAAAATAGACCCCTTTTGGGAAAGCCTCATAAAACGCTACCACAGAGATGATCTTATCAAGAGATAAGCACGATTAGTCATACAATTTTCGTCCTGTTCTTCAGTATTGATTTCTTCAGCAATACACTTTGCTTGACATAATTCGACGGATGTAACAGGAGCTTTGAGTAAATATAACTCAAAGCCGAATCAAAATCCGCAAAATTCTTGGGCTGTGAATTCATTGCCGCGCGGACATGCTCACGAACAAGCCATACGCCCAATGGCACGTAACCGTGATAGCTTTCCCTGAATACGAGAGCACCGGCCTGTTTGTTCATCTTCTTCAGTTTTTCTGCTACAGCCAGTCTCGCGGAATAATAACATCCTCCCATACCTGCGTACGTTTTTCTTCCTTCAAATCCTTCCCAGTCAACAAACAGCATTTCTTCACTGCCAAAAACGTGGGCAAATGCTTCCAAAAATTCATACTGCCATTCTGTCGGCATCATCATGACAAGAAAGCGGCTGTTCAGTTTGTTGCATTCGTAGACTTGGTACGAATTGATAGTTGGATTGTTTTTGATATCTTCTATAAGGCGCTTCCCGAGCATGTCATCCACTGCGGTTATAGACCATCTTGTCGGCACGAGCTTCCTGTTCCTCTCTTTGCCAAAGGATCCTGTGCTAAATGCCTTCTGGATAGAAGATATCGGGAGTCCGTGTTGGTACAAATCAACAACAGCGTCCTTTGAAAGCATATCTGTATCGTAATAGACTTTTCCCATGTTTTTTCCATTTTGATATTGCCTGTACTGACGGATTTTATCGGCGCGCTCGGACCGTATGGCTGTATTTCTTCGTTGATGAATGTGCCTGTAGGAATTTTTGTGAACTGTGTTTCTATGTCAACAGAATTTTTCGCGAGTGCAATTTCCTGCATGTTCTGGACAAAACTGTTGTTTTCCTTTACATTAACAGTATGTTTGCCGCGAACGAGCTGCATCCTGAATGACAATATATCTTCTACGGTCTTTCTTGTCCAGTTCTCGGGCCTGTCTACTGTAACAGGGTCTTCTGCTTCCAGCGTCATCATTGGACCAATGCTCACCTTAGGGTATCCAACACGTCCAACAAAAACAGACGGCGGTGTGACGCCTTCCATGTTCTGGGAAAGAATTGTGCTCTTGAGCGGTATCCTGCTGTAGAGATTTTTTAGATATCTGTTCTTGCTTGGAAACATTTTTAACACCTAACAACTTTACAATAATAAATACATATCACTGCATAATTATTTCTATGTTAACTGCCACTTATTTATTAGGAGTCTTAACACTTGAGAAAAATTTACACAGCCTGAAAACATACACACCTGAAAATCACAGTGAACCTGCTTATTGTATCAACAAAAAAACCGGAGGATTTGAACACGTTGATAACAGACAAAAAGGATACCGGTATCAGTCAAGAAAAGTATATCCAAAATCCTAGTTATACTGCAAGAAAAATTAGAAATAGATATCGTAAAAATAAAACAAAAAATATCCTGCTTAAAGGTCGCCTGATCTGACTGTTTTTCTGTCGTTGCTTTTTGACCTTGCAATTGCTTCCGCGACGATCTGTTCGACTTTCTTGTCGAGAGCATCACAAAAGTCGCCTGCACAGTTCATTTCAGCTGCCTTTATCTGTTCCTTGACTTTTGATTCAACAACTTTTGACATATTCTCACCTCATAACTGCAAAAACAAAAGACGTTTCTGCCATGTTCATAGCTTGTTTATGAATTATATTTAAGCCTTTTGATACCACCGCATCAATTGCGCTTGCACAACTAACAAAACTATAGTAAAGAAACAAAATAGAAACAAAAACATTTTTACCACTCCCATTTTTTATTATCTGTATAGAATATGCAAAATACGCCTTAAAAAGGTTTAAATGCCGGAATGCTGTTACTGTGAAAGAACAAGTAATTACAGTGTTTCGCTTCTGCGGATCTTCGCTGTTGACGGGGTGACTATGAGCCATTCCTCGCCGACGCCTGCTATGTCGCCGTTGAACATCGAGCAGGAAGTCCTCATCTTTGATATCGAATGCTTCAGTTCGTCAAGGTTCTGTTCCTTGAGTTCCTTCATGCGGACGATTGCGATGTTTCCGCTCCTGACTTTCTTTATGATTCTATCAGTATCTGAAAGGCTCTCGAGCTTTTCTATCACAACGTTTGCAGTAGGAAGCTGCTCTTCGTCTACAGGGAGCTCTGTAAGCTCTTCTGACTGCGGCTCTGTCTCTTTTTTCCTGAAAAGCTTTCCGAATATTGACATTTTTATCGGAGAATAATATTTCTTGTACATACTTAAAGCTTTCAGTTTACTCGGCATTTTAAAAACGCATATAACATCAATCACGAAGCAATTACATTTATTGCCCTGGTAAAAGGTAAATAAGAATAAAAGCATTTGTCTGCAATTATAATGTAAACCTCTTTTTCTATGATTTGTTTGCGGTGGAATTTACATTCGGCTGTCCAGAACAAAGGTTTATTTTAGATAATCTTTTGCGTTTTTGTCGGAAGTCTCAAAAAACGGTTTGTAAATAGCTTTTTCAAAGCCTGTGAGCGGTCTTTTTCCCAAGTATAAATCGGAGCTTCTGTGACCTGTTACATCTTCGCCAAGCATTGAAAGAGACCCAAATACTATATATGCTATTCCCAATCCCTTTACTATGTTTTTCAATTTATAGGTTTTCACTTATATCACTATTTTTGTAAAAACAAGAAAGTATTTAAATGCTGCCAAAACTGGGAACTAAGCAGTCTTCATCCTGATTTTGTACTTGATTTTTCTGATATCTCTCATAAACTCCTTCTCTATTTCATAGGGGTAGCGGAATGTGTAGTGTATAAGGTTGTTTATATCCTTGACTGGTTCGACCGTCATTGCCTGCATGAAGACGTATTTCACAGGAACAATGTCAGTCTGCCTGACATCCATGTACGGCAGTTTCGTAAGCAGAACAAGCGGCACGAGCCTGAGCAGGAAGGATATGAGGAACAGTACATGCAGCCCTGCAAATATGAATAATGTCTGTGTTTCAAATATGGTGGCAAGAACACCTCCTGTTAATGCACCCATAAATATTCCTATGCCAACAAAGAAATTGTGGTTTGCAATATACTGGGGCCTTCTCTCAGCAGGTATTATGTCCAAAAGAAACGTAAATGCAACCTGGTCAAATCCTGCCCATATGAATCCGTCAAATACAAGCAGGATTGCAATTGACAGAGGATTGCTTGACAATATCCACAGCAGCGGCGTAAATATGCTGAGTGACGCTGTTATGAACAATATGCTCCTGCTGCCAAACCTGTCAATAAGCTTTCCCCAGTACTTGTAAGTTACTATGTGAGCAGCTGCACCTACTGTGGTCAGGACCGCAAAAATAAGATAATTTATGTGCAGATCGCGCAGCATGTAGACGGTGTAAAAAGGTGAGGCAATTGTCGTGGAAAAATACATTATTCCAAGAAAGGCTGTAAATATTGACAAACCCCTGTTAGCGCGTATTGCAGAAGGCCAGTTGCTGGGCTTTATGGAAATCCTGTGCTTGTAGTGGTATATTCTCTTGGACGGTGGTTCGATCATTCTGAGAAAAAATGGTATTGCAGCAAGATTGAGAACTATGTAGATGATAAATATCGTCGAAAATCCGTAGTTTGATACTATATAGCCGCCAACCAGCGTCATAGCTATTCCGGCAACGCCAAGTATCATGTTTCTTGAACCGAAATATCTGCCACGGATGCTTGCCGGTATCACGTCTCCCATGAGGCTTGTCCATGCTGGTCTTCGTACGCCTGTTGCAAAAGATATCAGGAAAGCAATCATGATGAAGATAGAAACAGGATTGCTGATGCCTAAAAACGGCAGCAGCAAAAGAGGTATCCAGAGCAGGATTTTTCCGAATGTCTGGGCAAAAATCCATATTGTCTTCCTGTCGACGTATTCGGTAAGCATGGCACCAGGTATCTGCGAAAGGGTGCTGGCAAGGTTCTGTGCAGCTGAAAGGATGCCAACCTCTGCTGAAGTTGCACCCATAGACATCGCAAAAGGGGTAAGAAATGTGTTGTTGATGCTGTCTGAAGACGAGTTGAACACACCTTCTGACGTAGAATAACGCATGTTTTTTCTGGCTGTCTCGTCAGCTACATCAGGTTTTCTTAATTTTCCACTTACAACAATTTTTCTCGTTATATCCGAATGTTTGACCATAAAAGTTACTTTGTGATAGAAACTGTAATAAAGATTTCGATAAGATTTTTGCGTTTTGGTTATGCATTAAAAGATTTGAAACGATTATAGAATTTGGTGACAATATGGAAGCAAATTTGATTGTAACCTACAATCCGACGCATGCACAGAAAGCAGAGCAGGAGATAAAGGAGCTTGCAGAACAGTTCAGCGATGTGAAGTTCCTTGAAAGCGGGTTTGAGGGCGTGGCAATGCTGCATACAGCACAAAACCCAAAGGTTGTCGTGAAACAAATATCGGAAATTTTCTCAGAAGAGCCGTATAAATTCAAATACACATTCAGGTGGATACCGATAGAAACGTGGTGCAATTCTACCATGACGGACATGTCAAATGTTGTAAAATCAATGGACGCAAAAATAGACCAGTCAGAATCGTGGAAAATAGACATAGGAAAACGCGGCTTTGAAGGAAACACGATGGACATTGTAATGAGCCTTACTGAACATATAAACAAGCCGAAAGTTGATCTGAAGAACCCACAGAACATCGTAAAGGTCGAGATTGTCGGCGACCGCGCAGGCCTGTCGCTGCTGAAGCCTGATGAATACCTGAACATAGCGTCGTCAAGAAAGGTATAGACTGCCAATAAACGAATTTCTATTACTTTAGTGACTCGAAAAGCTTGTCTATGTAGATGGATTTCAACTGCTCGATTATTGATATGTCAGGAGGAGAAAACATAATTCTTACTTTTGACAGAAAAAGTTCTGGTATTTTAACGTTTTCTATGCTTTTGACAGGATACCAGTCATCACTCTCATCGTCGTAGTCCATGACATCAAAATTACCCTTTGGTTCTTTATTCCATATTTCGTCTTTTGGTATGGTTATGAGTACTCCGGCATAGCCTTTTTCAGGGGGGTATGGTGTTATCAAAAGCTCTGCGTTATTTTTATATGTTTTTGGTGAATACAAAATCTTCTCGGGCATACACAAAACTTATACAAAATTTATTTAAGCCTTTTTGATACCGTCAACTTATAAGTTATTTTGACTGTATTGTCTTCTTTAGGACGCGTTTCGTAATCTTGAAGTGCATCTTTGCTACCATAGGCAGGAGCTTTTCGCCGTATTTTTCCACCATCAGTTTCGCTGTCGCCTCTACATCGGTAGAACCTTTTGGCAGCTTGTAGCCGACTTCAAGCGACAGCTTCCTGAGGGTTTTCAGGAACTCTGCCCTCGCCAGGATGGATGCAGCTGCGACTGCTATGTCGCTTTCGGCACGCACCTGCTGGATAATCCTTGTTTTCTTTCCCCTTTCCATCAGCGCATCTTTCAGGAATTTTTCATCGCCAAACTTGTCTGTAATCACATAACTGCACTCATTCTTCTCCAGAAGATTTTCAATGACACGCGCGTGGCACCACGCCAGGAGCTTGTTCAGGCCCCTAGGACCGAACTTTTTGTACAACGAGTTATAACGTTCGGGGGAGATTTTTACAATGTCGTACTTGCACACTTTCTTTATCTGGACAGCTATCTTCAACGCAGTTGCGTCAAGAAGTTTTTTTGAGTCCTTCACACCAAGCTGTTTGAGCTTTTTTTCACTTCCTTCATCCACGAGCACGCCTGCCGCGACCAGGTAACCGAAATAGTCGCCCTTGCCTGATTCGTCCACGCCAATATGGGAACTTTTGTCCATGATAAACATTAAATTTAGTCTGTTATAAGTATATATGGTGCAATTTATGAGCGTAGTTGATTTTTTCTTCTTCAGGAATACGCCTTACAGGCTGAGAAAAAAATACGACCGCCTGCGGGAAAGGGCTGACAGGGAGAATAATATAAACAAAAGATTAACAGTATTGCAGTTTCTCGATAACATAGAGTCGTACCTGAAAGGCATCGAGGAAGGATTTACCCCGGATTTCCAGAAAAGGAAGATGATGAAGTACATAGGACAGAACCTGAAGAAGGCCGAGAAAATGCTGAAGGACAAGGAATACCTTGCACCAATGATAAGGCCTACACAGCAAAGGAAAAGATAAAGTTGACAGTATATTTTCGCCTTGACAATGATTTACATCTTTTTATCCAAGCACGTGCATAATTAAACTGTTGGGTGTGTAATTATGATGAGTCTTTCCATAGCAAAATGTTTCTTCTGCAAAAGAAAAAGGCTTGTTGACAAGTCAAAGGGAAAGAATGTCTGCTTTTCGTGCAAACAGAAGGTAAAATTATAGGGTTTTTGCTATTTTCTTAACAGATTCATGAATTGCATCAACGTTTTCTTTCGAATAACAAAGTTCTGTAAGCATTTTTTCAACAGCTTTCTTTGCATTTTCATCTGCATTGCTTTTTATGTAGTTCAGCAATGTAGCCGCTCTTTCACGATTCCAGTATTCCGGAATTTTGTTCAGTGCATCGTCTTTAAAGGATTTGTATATTTTTTTAACAGTTTTCATGCCCCTTGCTTTGTATTTTTTGTCAACTTTTTCTACCGGGTTATTATCAACAACAAATCTCATATTGCCATTTATTGATGGAAACATGTTTTGTACATTTGACAAGAAAAATTCAAGAAATATACCATCGTCTACATCGTATGAATTTTTTATATGCGTGTTTACTATGTAATTCATGATATCGGAATTGAGCTCGTTTATTTTAACTATTTCGGACTTATTTTCCATTTCTTTCATTGATAGTAAAATACCTATTGCCGTATAATTCTTTGCCACAACACCGATAGCGCTATTTAAATTGTCTATGTGTTCTTCGGTTATATTTGTCTTATTTATCAGGGTTTTATCAATTTTTTTGTAAGTTTCAAAACGCGAATAAGACGGTTTTTCTCCATTATATTTACCCATTTTATCACTCTCAAATAGTTACAATACAAAGATATTTAAGTCTTCAAGGATTACTATATTCGTAAATAACCGGCTTTTGCTGTTATTTCAGCAGCTTAAAAACTTGTCAGGAATCATATAAATACGTTTTAGGTGTGGAAAATGGGGATAATGGGTAAGGTCGCCAAAAAGGTCGGAAAAGCTGCAGCAGTCATACTTGTTGCAAAAATGATCGCTCCTTCTGATGCTGATGCACAGACACGTTTCTACGGTCATGCAGGTGTTTTCTTCGGGAATAACTTCGGCAATAATTATGGATACTACCAGAATTACGGGAACTTGAATTATGGCTACGGAAATCCGTGCGGTCCGCCTGCTCAACTTTATCAGCAGTATTACAACCTGTATAATCTTTATGCAGCATCTACAAGAGTTCCAGTGGTCCAGCCAGGGGTTGTTGTTGGACAGCCTTACTATTATTATAACCAGTATGTAAATGCTGACCCTGTGCCGCGATACCGCATGGTGAATGGTTATATCTACAATGGCAACGGTGTTCCTGTTGATAATGAGGATAAATTCAGGGAAATGCAGGACGAAATAGACAGGCTGAAAAAAATCGTAGATAACGGCAGCCGAAATCCCGATGGTTACAGACCTGATGACAATAAAGATGACAACAAACACAAACAAAAACCTAATGTTGACGATGGAAAGAAACCTGATGACAAACCAGACAGACAGCCTTACAGTAATGAAAAGGAATTTTCATATGTTATGCGGTATTCCGGCAAGGTCTGCGACAACCAGCTAGATGACGTGACAATAGGGTACTTGGAGAAAATATTCGACTGCGAAAGAGAAAATACAAACTGGGGCAGCGACTACGCAGTGTACGATATTGGTAGCTACAAGCTTGCAATAAGAGACAACAATAGCAAGAAAATCGGTGAAATCAACCTCAGGAAGTACAGCGGAAAAAACGGCAAAGATATAATTTCTGAAATTAAAAACGATCTAAGAAGTTTGAATATAGTAGGCAATGAATCAATAGACCGTGTGCGTGTTGACTTCAGAAACTACAGCTGCGAAAACTGATTCTAATTAATTATCAGACGAAGCTGACATTATGAGCAAATCAGAATGCTGTTGCTTCAAAGTTTGCTACAATGATAAAAGTATCCAGCATCCTTTTTCTTACTAATATCCAATCCTTGACTTGTGGTCTTCCTTGTAGACCTTTATCACGTTGTCCACAAACGTGTCTATCTTAGGTTCGTGTGACACAATTATGAGCTGTTTCATATCAAGCTCATTTATTATGTCCCTTATTCTGTCTAATTGGTCTGTGCTGAATCCGTCCGTAGGTTCATCGAGAATCATCAAATCCTTTGTCCTTATCGTGTCGACCATCTCGTTTATGACCTTGTTAAGGGCCAGCCTGTTATCCTTACAGACAGCTGGTCTTCCATTATTATACTGAACCATTTCTGGAAGTGTTCGTTGAACTGCTTCTGGACGGTGTACAGGACTGATTTCTCGATGGATTCCATGAGGTTCGTGAAAGGCTCGAACCACCCGATGATGTCGCTTATCATTGCTGCCTTCTCCCTCATGCCTTCTTTCTTTTCTATCGTACGCCTTGTTTCGGCTGTATTCTTTTCAGCGTCACGAATCTGCTGCTCGATCCTTGAGACATTTTTTTCTATGAAAGTTTTCTCGATCTGAATGTTCCTGGCTTCTTCATCGATTGCACTGATCTCGGCGGAGATCGTCTCGAAACCGGCTGTTTTTTCCTCCAGATCCAGGATCTCTTTATGAAGATTTTTTATATCAATTGTCAGAACCCCTTTTTCTGCTGCTGCCTCGTTTTTCCAGTACACGAAGTCATCGTGGGAATGTTTTATGTTCTCGCGCCTTTCCGACAGCGGAAGAAGGTCTTTCTGCATTGCTGTATCGTTGTTGATGGCTGAAATGCTTGAGTCTATCTCCTTTATCCTGCTGATTTTTTCGTCGATATTGTTCCTGAAATCAGACGGGTTGAAAACCTTCTGGCCGCATGTCGTGCATACACCGTCAGAATATATTTTATCGAGATTTTTCACTTCGTTGTTAAGTATTGCCTTTTCCGATACAAGCCTGTCCCTCATCTTCTCGAGTTCCAGCATACGGGTCTTTATCTCCGCTGCTGACGGCACGTTTCCGATCCTGTCAAGTTCCTCTATGTTTTTTGTTATTTTCGCCTCAAAATTAACAGCGTCTTCTTCGAGTTTCCTGGTGCGAACCTGCTTTGACCTTATATCTGATTCCTTTTTCGTGAGAAGGTGCTTTGCGTTATTTATCTCGTTGAATTTCGTCTTCATTGCAGAAAGCCTTTCCTGGACTGAATCCACCCTCGCATTAATACTGTTCAGCTTATTTTTTTCCGTGTCGAGATCTGCTGATGCATTCATCTGAAGTTCAATGAACTCTTCAAGCCTTTTTTTGTCTATGTCTATGTCCCTCGCCACTGCCTCGCATTCGCGTTTCATGGCCCTTAGTTCTGTGACAAATATTTTGCCGTTGCTGCGTATGCGGCCGTATTTATCGATGCTGAAAATATTCCTCAGTATCTCCAGCCTCTCTTCCTCGTCGATCAGTATCTGCTTCATGTGCTCCTGCGGGGTGTATACGGTGAAGCGGAAAAGCGGCCTGTTTTTCTTGAGTATATCCTGCGGGTAGCCGAACATTTCCAGTACTTTTGACTTCAGTTCAACCGGCGTCATTTCATACGTAGTTTCGTTTATATTCATTATGCAGTTGTCCTGGGGGAATGAGTCTTTTCCGCGCTTTATGGTGCGTTCTATGGAAATATTTTTTCCCTCAAGCTCGAAATTTACTTTCACGGAACCGCGGTCCTTTCCGTGTCTCAGCATGTCAGAACCTGATAGTTCGCCTTTTCTGAAGCCAAAAAATGCAAAATCTATAGCCAGGAGTATCGTTGATTTTCCCGTACCTATGTCGCCTGCAAGCAGCGTTGATCCTAATGGAAATTCCACTTTCTCGTCCTCGTAGCTGCGGATATTCTTCATCTGGACGGATTTTATTATCATAGTCCAAGCACCTTCTTTGCGTTTGCCTTCAGCCTTGCCTCAAAAGTTGCATTTGTCTCGTCTTCCATCTTCTCCTCGTCCAGTGCCTTCATAACATTCATGACAAGTGACTCTATGTCGTCTGTGCCTGCGAGCTTCAGAGATTCCTTCTGTTCGCTGATTATAATCCGTTCTATCTGGTCTGTTGACTGGGCTGTTCTCACGATAGTTTCATTGAATTCCTTTGTTGTCACTGCAGAAAGGCTCTTTTTGATGACAATTACACCATTTTGTTCCGCTATAGCCGTAATATAATTGAAATTTATGTCAGATACCTTTCCGTCGAGCATGCCGTGAAGCTTCAATAAAAGAACTTTTCCGTCCAGATCTGTTTTTTCTATTTTTCCGGTGATTTCCTTCTCAACGACAAGCGGGTTCTTATTTTCTACATCAATTTTCATCAGCACAACATCAAACAGCTTGACACTTTTCCGCTCTATGCCAAAAGATTCGTCGTCCATGTTGACGATTACAAAGCCGCCGTTGTAGTTTTCCAGCTCGTCAAAGCTAGTCGGAAAAAGTTCGCCCGGAAATACTATCCTTCTTTCGGGATCAAAATACTGCTTGTGTATGTGGCCGCTTGCATAATACGAGAAGCCTTTCGGAAGTTCGTCAACAGGCACAATCATGGAGTCATTCATATGGACAAACTTCTTGTCGTCTATGCCTGCGTGAAACAGAAATATTTTATTTCCAGGTTCTTTTTCGACGGATTTGTCAAGCCTCTTATAAAATGAAAGTTCTAGAGATCCTTTTCTTCCCATGATGCCAGTGAACTTTACACCTGTTTTCTTGTCTTCAGTGAACTTCAGTCTTATCTTGCCATCGATTTCTTCGTACTTGAATACGTCCACGAGAAGTCCCGAATCTTCCAGCACCGATAACATTGTTTTGCCAGAAGGGGAATAATCGTGAGATCCTGATATCACGTATACGCCAATATTGTTTTCTTTCAGCTGCCTGAGTTTCGAGGCTGCACGGCGGAGCACGTCTATAGGCGGTATCGACGTGTCAAAGAGGTCTCCGGCGATGATAATAAAGTCAACTTCCTCGGAAATGCAAGTATCGACGGCTTTTTCAAAAGCGATGATAGAATAGTCCTTAAGGTCCGGATGATTTGACCACGAACCAAGGT
>JACPVU010000033.1 GCA_016191585.1 archaeon | reverse complement strand
CGGCGGGCGCTACGACAATATGATAGAAGCTTTCGGCGGCAAGCCCACACCTGCGACAGGTATATCTATCGGCATAGACCGCATAGTGCTGGCGATGGAAGAGAAAAAACTGTTCAGGGCAGAGAAAACAAAGACAAAGGTTTATGTTGCAGCTGTTTCCGACTTATTGACAAAGGACGTGATATCATTGTCAAAGAAACTTATTTCCATGAATATACCAACAGAGTTTGACACAATGAAGCGGAACCTCAGGAAGGAGCTTGAGTACGTGAATGCAAAGGGCATACCATTCGTCGTTGTTATCGGCGAGAACGAAATCAAGACAAAGAAAGCGAAATTGCGGGATATGAAGTCCGGCAAGGAAAACGAATTCAGCATTGAAAATCCAGAGAGCATACGGGAATACATAGGTAAAAATTAATTTACTTGCCATCGTTGATTTTCTTCATTATAAAATTCTTGTTTACTGCGAGTTTTTTGTATTCAGAACATCCTGCATCAGATTTGTAGTAAACATGTACGCAGTCGCGTTTTTCCTCCCATATCCCACGCAGCGTCGATAGAATTGATATTGTTTATCTGAGTTCGCGGCAATATTGCCGTATTGAAATCTTGCATTCCACTGTTTTCAAACAGTGGTTGAAAGTGGAATGCGGAATGATCAAGGATACATATATTTCAACAAGCCACCGTATTTATACGGTGGTCCTTGACAAATACATGATATTCAATCATACCCCTGGGATAAACCAAAACTTTTTAAGTATTCCAACGTCTTTGCAAACCCACCGTGAACTCGCTGGTTTTTACCTTCTTTTGCTGTTATGCAAATTGCATCTCCTCGAATAATCTGCCGCAGTCTCTGCAATAACTGCACTCGTATAGCGAGTCAAAGCCTATTTTATGAGATCCGCACTCCTTACAGCGCATACAGCTCACCACACCAGTGATTATTTCGTTTTCGTATTATAAGCAAATTTCTCATGTGCGATGTATGTTTCATATCGAAGAAATGCTTTTAGGCATACCTACGAAAAAGAGACAAAAGACAGTGTTTAAATAAGTTCCGCTTCAATCAGTAAAGAACTCTTACTTCTTTCTAAGGAGAATAGTTGAAATCTTGCATTTCACTTTTTGAAAGTGGAATGCGGGATGTTAGAATCACTGCCTAAAGACAGTGATTCTACACAATATAAAAGTAAAACAGAAATACAACGATTCGGTTACAGACATATATCTGAATTATACCGAAACGGCTAATCTGTACTTAATAAAAAAGGTGAATTTACATGAAAAATGAAAACAAAAAAACAGAGAAAATAGTGCCGGATACGTCCGTGCTCATATCAGGCATCTTATCGGACTTGGTGCAGAAAGGACAGGTCAGCGACGTGGAAATAATTATTCCAGAGTTCGTAGTTGAAGAACTGCGCGCTCAGGCTTCCAAAGGCCGGGAGATCGGTTTCAAGGGAATCGACGAAATAAAGAAGCTGCGGAACCTGGATGGCAAGGGAAGAGAGGAAAGCCAGGCAAGTTCAATCTTGTCAAATTGCGCGATGAATTGCTGACAGAAAAAGAGCTTGAGGAAATAATAAAGGAAGTAATGGATGCCGCCCGCTATGAAGAAGACACGTTCATAGAAATAGGTGGTCACGTAGCGTCTGTCGTACAGATGGGCGACATGAGAATAGCAATAGCAAGACCCCCGTTTTCAGACGGAATAGAGATAACCGCCGTAAGGCCTATTGTAAAACTCATGCTGGATGACTACAATATTCCGGATAAGCTGAGAGACCGCCTTGCAAAATCAAGCGAGGGTATAATAATAGCCGGTCCTCCTGGATCTGGAAAGAGCACGTTTGCAGCATCGATTGCAGAATTTTATGAGCGTACTGGAAAGATTGTGAAAACAATGGAATCGCCAAGGGACCTTCAGGTAGGGCCTGCGATAACACAGTATTCAAAACTAAAAGGAAGCTTTGAGAACACCGCAGACATGCTGCTGCTTGTAAGGCCTGACTACACTATATTTGACGAGGTCAGAAAGACAGAAGATTTTACGATATTTTCTGACATGCGTCTCGCAGGCATAGGCATGATCGGAGTTGTTCATGCCAGTGATCCCATTGATGCTGTGCAAAGATTCATGGGACGCATAGAACTGGGCATGGTGCCGCATATTCTGGATACGGTAATCTTCGTGAAAGACGGACAGGTACAGAAGATATATTTCCTGAAACTTGTTGTGCGCACGCCTACTGGAATGACCGAGGCAGACTTGGCACGTCCTGTTGTCGAGGTGCGCGATTTCTTGACAAACAAACTGGAATACGAAATATACACGTACGGCGAAGAAAACGTAATCATTCCTGTCGAGGCAGAGAAAAAAGAATCCGGAATAATGAACCTGGCAAAGAAGCAGATATTGCTGGAGATGCGCAGGTTTGACCGCGGGATTAGCGTGGAGATGGTTAACGAAAACAAGGTCATCGTAAGGGCAGACAACGACGTTATACCAAAATTAATAGGCACAAAGGGCAAGACGATAAAAGAGCTCGAAGAAAAGCTCGGTATAAGCATAGAAGTATCCCCGAAGGTCGCGACCCTGGGAAAAGAGGTGGGGTTTGACCACGAGGAGACCGGCGCGTACATCGTCTTTACCGTCGAATCAAAACTAGGAAAGATAGTGAACTTTTACATCGAAACAGAGTACCTGTTTTCTGCGACGCTTGGCAAGAACAGCCAGATACGCGTTGCAAAAGACAGCGATATTGGCAGGGATGTAATGCACGCCCTGCTGAAGAACGAGCTGAAGATATTCACGTAGTCTCTACTTAAAAGTGGTTAAAATACATAGTTTTAAATAGGCTATGCTTATATTTAATTGAGTGATTAAAAATGGCCAATAAAACAAATATAAATTTTGAACAAGTATTCGATGGCGTATATTGCTTCGATGCAAAAGAGTTAATAGAAGCGAGGAAATTACACTTGGCAGGGCAGAATAAAGAAGCAAAAGAAGCGTATCAAAAGACTATTGAAATTTATGAAAAAGAATTAAGTGAAACATTAGGAATTAAACCAAAAGGCTCCAATCTTTTTATTAGTCCGGTTTGTGTATACGAAGAAACTGGATTTGAGGCAGGACTTAAATCAAAAGCTTCTGCAAGCGAACTTGCAGCTAAAATATATTTAGCACAAGCCATGACAAATGAACTTGATGGAAATGACAATAGAGAAAAAATATCAAAAGCCGCGGTAGAATATGAAAAGTTAAGCGATTATATGCAAAGCCTAGCTTATACTTGCGACGAATACGAAGATATAGCAAAAATTATGTTTGAATCAGAAGCAGAAGATGCAAAGCTGAACGCAAATATTTTGAAACAAATGGCTATGCACGAGTCAAAAAAATAAATACATAAGTATATTTATCAATGACTACAGGTTCTTGCCTGCATATCTGAGGTTCATAGTTGCCTTCTAATTACTTTTCAAAAATTCTTTGATATAGACCAAAACCCGTAAAAACAAGTTGTATTGAGGTTAATTTTTATTTCCTTTTTATTATCTCGAACACGAACTCTATCAGAGCAACCAGCGCCATGAAAGCATTGAAAAACACGAGCAATATGTTGTTTATCTGCGCAGAATAATACGCAAGCAGCAAAAACCCTATTACGTATACAATCATAAGCTTGTAGTGGTCTTTGTCGACTTCTTTCTTCTTCAGGCTCTTGTGCATCTCTACTATCCACGTCACAAGCACTATGAACGCTCCGACAAATTCAATCACCATAATTACTTTTATTAGCGTTATGTTTAATTAATGTTTTGTGCTCCTGTAGCTCAGTTTGGATAGAGTTAACCCAAAAAGAGCACTTATTGCCTCAAAGCAAGTGCAAGCCTCCTATCCGGTGTGGAGGTGAACAGAGCACCAACTATGTTGGTGTGATGACGACTATGCCGGGTGCGAAAGCAAGGGGTCGCGCGTTCGAAAATCAATCCCTTTCAAAAATGGATAGACGACGTACGTCGTCAGTTTGTTCGAAAAGAAAGGTCTTGATGAACTCCAAAGAAAACGAAAAATGAATGGGATTGGTCGATTTTCGCGCCAGGAGCGCTTTTTATTTTTGAATTCTGGCAGAATTGATCTGAAAACGAAACAGACCGGATAAACTTTATATTACGCTAGCGATATAGTTTACTTAGGTTAATATGAGGACTATACTGGTTTTGGCATTATTACTGGCTGTCATGGTTTCTCCTGCTTTTGCGGCAGGCAACCTGACAATAAACAGCACAAGCCTGGCTCCTACTTTCATAAATACGAGAAACCTCACTAATATGCTAAACCTAACGTTCAATTCCACGTTCGGCGGCACGAACCTGACGGCTTTGAACGTTACGATAAGCGGCAATGCAACAATAGGAAACGTATCGTCGATTTCAGCGATAAATTCAACCGGTGCAGTCATTGCAACAACGTCGACCAATATTTCATCGACAAAATTTACAATATCTATAACAGGCGGCCTGAACGTCACGACATCCAGCACAGCCTCGTTTATCATTGCCGTGAACATGACAGCCAACGCGACCGTCTTATCTAATTTATCGGTCCAGATAAACGAAGCAGAATTCATTGCCGATACGGGAACAAACATTTCCCTCGCTTCGGGCTCTTCCAATTCTTCATTTTCGCAGATTCAAGATGTCCACGCCAGCGCATCCATAAGCCCGAGGGTTGTAGACACAAACGTAATAAATCAGACACTTGTGTATACAATAACACCAACAGGTGCTAACACGATTAACAGGACTGTAATAAATTTGCCTGCAAGTTACCAGATAGTTAACCTGGTAAATATTACTGCATCTGGCAGTTCTTGTCTGTCGTCTTTATGCAATCAATATACATTCAACTCAACGCAAATAACGGTTAATTTCAGCACACCGTTTGTCAACACCACAGCAAATACGCCTATAATAATAAATTTCACTGTAAATACGTCGTCAACATCAACGTCGGGCATATTCACATCGACGATCTCCGGGTCTAACATTACAGACGTAATTACAGACGTCGTGAACAACCAGACAAACGTCACAACAAAACAGATACTCAACGTGACAAACATAGGCGTGATGAAGACGGTCGCGATTGTAAACGGCAGTGATTACTGGGAATTCAACTATTCGATAAGTTTTTCTGATACTGTTTCAGGCATTTTGCAGTTCAGGATGACAAACTGGAGCAGCACAGACAGCTACAGTATAGCACTGTCAAATACAACAACGTCGTTTGCAACACTCCGATCGTCGCCAGACTTTAACACGACATCCAAGCTCAATATTACTAACGAATACAACATGACCCAAAGCCTGCAGTATACGAATGTATCGGGTGCAATAACGTTATTCTTGAGGATGATCATACCAACAGGCACTCAGATATCCCAGTCGTGGTTTACAACATACGGCATGCTGTTCAGGGCCAGTGCCTAAAATGATAAGTTGTCGGTATCTATGGTCAAAATGAATCAAATCCTATTTTTTGCCGTTTTAGTTGTCATGCTTTCTGTTCCTTCATTCTCAGAGACCACAGGCAACATTAGCACAAACACCACTGTAAAAATCGTGACAGGCCTTTTCGGCAACACGATAGAATATTGCAACGCAGATACAGACTGCCTCGGATACAAGTGCTTCTTGGATTACGACAGCTTTTCAGCCAATGGTAAAACAGGCTGGTGCAACGCAACCTATGTAACGAACTGCTATCATATCAATGTAACAGTAGGTAATACTGTGATCGCAAATACAGGCAGCACGCAATGTTTATCTGACAATAACACGGCTTACAGGTCGTGCACGTCAGGCAACTGGTCCAATGTAACTAGTTGTTCATCAGGACAGACGTGCAGCGGCAACAATACCAATCCTTGCTCAACACCCACAACCACAACATCATCTTCTTCGTCTTCATCATCATCTTCAAGCACAAACACAACAGCTACGGCACTGTTAAGCTTGACACTTAACAATACGTCTCTGAATATTATACAGGGACAGTCCAATTCTGTGCTGGCGACCATCAAGAACACAGGAACAAAACCACTGATAAATATAACACTTTCAATCAGCGGCATTCCAGATACGTGGTTCAGCATTTATTCCATAAGTGGCACTGTTTTGTCGTCAGGAAATTCTAAGAATTATAACATAACATTCTCCATACCAGTTTCAGCCGATGTCAACACATATACGGCCGTTGTGAGCGTAGCGACCAACGAGACAGCAGCAAAGAATTCTTCCTCGGTTGTAATATCAGTGAAACCAACTGTTAATGCGTCTAATACAATAAACCAGACTTACTATGAATATATTCCTGTTATTGAAATCTTGAAAAACAACCTGACAGACCTTGCTGGCAGGAATGTGACAGCTGATGACATCCAGGAGCTTGAATCGATACTGAGCGCAGTGGAGACAAAAATGAATCAGGCGAAGAACTACCTTAACCAGAGCGACTACTTTAACGCAAAACTAGTTTTAGACCAGATAAAGAACCTTGTAAGCGATTTCAATGCAAAAATCGCGAACGTGACTTACATAGAAAGAATCACTGTAGAAGAACCACCAGCAGAAACGCCGCTCTGGATGTACATAATAATCGTGGCTGCCGTGGTTGCGATAGTGGCTGTTGTGCTGTTCTTTTTCTGGCCGAAAAAAGACAAGGAACAGCGTTTGTTCAAATAAGGGGAAAATTATGAAGTTCGGACCGTTGGAAAAGGCCGCGTTTGCAGGATCTGTCGTAGCTTACGTACTATTCTTGTTCATGCTGAAATCCAGCGGGATGTCAGTAGGATTCATAGTCAACCTGCAGAACTTCCTGCTGAAATCGATGATCGTAAGCTCTGCAGGTAGCAGCACACTTTCGGCAGTATCAGTCGTCGTGCTTCCTTTTGTAAGTATCATAATTGCGCTGGTATTCCTTGTTATTTCGCTTTCGTTTGCCGCGTCCTACGGCTATTTTTCTAACGAGACTAAGACAGGCCTGGTTCTAGGTGCGATATGTGCTGTGCTGACTGTTGCATTTTTCCAGACATTGATGACGATATTCATAGCACTTGCAGCATTCGTATCATTTGTGTACATAATTCCGTTGTCCAATACTTACGGAAAAGAGCTCAAGAAATGGGTAAAATACAGAATCGGTTCCAATTCTATAGGTAAGACATTCCTCATAATAAACATACTGCTAGCTGCCGGCGTATTTGTGGCAGTGCTGTCAGGCCTTTCTTACTACAAAACAAACTTCCAGGCAGAACTGACAGACACAATGACAGAGATAACTATGGCTTCGCTGCCTGCGCAGGGTATTGTAAACGAATCGTTAGTACGGGAAAAGGTCGCTGCGAGCATAGAGGAATCCCAGGTATTTAACGCGTACTTCCGCTGGCTCCCTGTGTTTTCAGCCTTCAGCGTCTGGATAATAATGGAATTCCTGAAAAGCCTTGTCCTGTCGAACATAGCCGGCATTTCAACCAGCTGCATTGTAAGATTCTTTTCAAGGCTCGAAAAATAAATTTTTCTATTGTACGAAATGATTCAGCCTGTTTTTACAGTCAAGATAAATAAGCCCTAGCAAAAACGGATTCAGTACGAGAACAATTACAGAATATGACTCTTGAGGATATTGTATACTTATCGGAGTATAAATAGTACTTATTGACAAATACCAGCCGACGGCCGGTCGAGTCCGCCGAGGATGTTCATCAGCGTCGACTTGCCACTGCCACTACTACCGATGACCGCCATCAACTCGCCCGGCTGGATGACCAGATCG
>JACPVU010000041.1 GCA_016191585.1 archaeon | reverse complement strand
CACGACTCGACACCATGTGCTTCGAGCACGAATAGGAGAATGTCGTGAGGTCTCTCAACAATAATTTAAGGAGATGAAGATAAGAATGTAATGTTACTGGCGGATTTTATCATAGGAGCAAACAAGGAGGTAAAATACACTATTTATTTCCTTGTATTGCTATAAATTATTATTTATGATGTATTTTTAGGCATATGCACATATTGGTTTGATAATTATGATACCTGATCATCTGGCTGTTATACTTGACGGCAACAGGCGTTTTGCCAAGCAAATGCTCAAAGCGCCATGGATCGGCCACAAGTACGGACTGGAAAAAACTAGACAAGTTCTGCAGTGGACGTGCGAGGCAGGAATAAAATACATGACAGCCTACGTACTTTCCCTGGAGAATATCAGCACAAGACCGAAAAAAGAGCTCAAGATGATTCTCAACTACCTGGATCAGGAAACTGAAAACGTTCTTGGCAACAAAGACCACACCGTTCACAGGTTCAAGATAAAGGTGAGGTTCATTGGAAGATTACATATACTGCCAAAGGCGCTTCAGAAGAAGATGGCTGCTGTCGAAGAAATGACAAAAAAATATAAAGATCATTTCCTGAACATAGCTGTCGCCTACGGCGGACAGCAGGAAATAGTCGACGCGACAAAAAGGATACTTATCAAGGGGCTTGGCGGCGCGATAAAGCCTTCTGATATAGACGAAAAACTGATAAAGGCGCATCTGTATACAAACGGCCAGCCGTACCCGGACATGGTGTTCAGGACAGGCGGCGAAAAAAGACTGTCGAATTTCCTGCCTTTCCAGACAGCTTATTCAGAACTGATATTCACTGATACGACATGGCCCAGTCTGACAAAGAAAGATTTTGACAACGCGCTGAAGGAATTTGGAAAACGCAAGAGGCGTTTTGGTAAATAAATTAATTATCAGGGAAGATCGTCCGGATGGAAAAATAAATGACACATTACTTGCTAAAGGCCAGAGTCCTGCTAATTTCCTAATATTGAAGACCGGTAATTTCTGTAATACTAAAAGGCGAAAAATAATGGCAACAAAAGTTGAAAAGGTGCTTCTTCTTGGTGAGAAGACATTTCTGATTGACAAAAAACAAAAGAAGTTTCATACAGAATTCGGAATGTTCGACCTCGAAAAAATAAAAAAATACGGACAGGTTATAAAGACTAATACTGGTAAAAAATTCTACGCTGTCGAACCGACGATAATAGACCTAATGAAGAAAAGCAGGCGCATGCCACAGATCGTTACACAGAAAGACGCTGCCCAGATAGCTGCCGTGACTGGTCTGACAACAGGCTGGAAGTGCCTGGATTTCGGCGGAGGGTCAGGATTCCTTGCGATGTTCATCGGGAATTTGGTCAAGCCAGGCGGGACAGTAATAACTTATGAGAAAAAACCCGAATACGCAAAGAACATAGTGAAGAACATAAATTTCTGCGGGCTTCAGAAAATTGTAGCAGTGAAAAATACAGACGCAAAAAAATTTACAGAAAAGAACCTGGACCTGATAACGATGGATGTAATCGACGCTGAAAAATACGTAAAGAAATGCTTCAACGCGCTGAAGCCGGGCGGATGGATCTGCGTGTACAGCCCGCACATAGAGCAGCAGAAGAAAGCTGTGAAAGAAATGGAGAAATATTTCACTCACATAAGAACAATAGAAACGATACAGAGGAACTGGCAGGTTTCTGAATACACACATCCTATACCGTCGCAGCTAGTTCATACAGGATTCATGACTTTCGGGAGAAAAGTGATAAAATGAAAGAAAGATTCAAGGTCGTACCTTCATCATATCTTATATTGATAAAAGATAACAAAATTTTGCTTCTCAGGAGATTCAATACGGACTTTGAAGACGGAAAATATGGGCTCGTTGCCGGCCACGTGGAGGATAATGAAACATTCAGACAGGCACTTGCAAGGGAGGCCTTCGAAGAATCTGGCATACGTATCAATACTAGTGATATGGATATTGTTCATGTGATGCACAGAAAAGGCCCCTCTGATATAGGGGTTGATGTTTTCATAACGCCCCAAAAAATCGATGGTACACCAAGAAACACGGAGCCGCACAAATGCGATGATATTGGCTGGTTTGACCTTGATAATCTTCCAGGGAATACAATTCCCTACATAAGGCAGGCAATAGAAAATATACAGAAAAATATTTTATACAGCGAATATGGCTGGTAAAATAAATATGGGCTTGGCAGGAAAGTCGACAGAAGTGCCAAAGACACTTCATGTTTTCGAACCTGCGTCACGGACTGATTCTAAACTTCCTTGTATTTTTCTTGTTTTGAATTTTCCTTGATTAAACTTCTTTTCCAAAGAAGTTTACCCGAAGCCCGGATTCTATTTGGCATTTGTAACCAAGCTAAACCACAAGCCCAGAAAATAACTGTGTATAGGAAGCTTTAAATAATATGATATTAATATGACATTAAGGTGGTATTAAATGGTAAAAGCAATAGTGAACTTGGACGAACATGCAAACAGGGTGATAAACATAGTGAAAGCTAAATATAGCCTTAATGACAAGTCCGAAGCCATAAATATCATAACACGACAGTATGAGGAAGAAGTGCTGGAGCCGGAATTGAGACCGGAATTTGTGGAAAAGTTGAAGAAAATCGAAAAACAACCTACCAAAAAAATCAAGAATTTTGCCAAAGAGTTTGATCTTTAATGACGCATGATTTGGAGATGCGAGGCCATCTTTACAAATTATTCAAGAAAATGGAAAAAAAAGAAAGGCAAAAGCTGGATATCATAAACAAGAAAGTAAAAGAAATTCTTGAAGACCCGTACAGATACAAGCCTCTGAAAGCTCCTATGCAGCACATGTACCGGGTTCATATAGGAAGCAGCTTTGTTCTTATCTTTTCGATAAATGAAAAGAAAAAAACAGTCATTCTTGAAGACTGAGCCATTCGGCGTTTGATGTCTTGTTGTAAAGCTCGCCAGGAGCTATTCCATATCTTTCCAGAAGTTTGTCTTCTGTTATCTCGTTTGTCCAGTCAGTTAGCATTAATGCCGTTTTGTAAGACTCAAGAAAATCGTCGTACCTTATGTCCCACACATCAGGCACTTTTATCTTAAGGTTTGACGGTTCTATGTCATCAGAATTCTTTACGCGCAGCAGGGGCCTCATCTCTGTGCACTGGTTTATTATTGTCAGGTAATCGATATTGTTGCCTGCGTTCATGTTGTCGATCAGAGTCTTTGCAGACAACGGGTCTATGTACAATTCTGCAACGCGCCTGCCTGTCTTAGTGGCTTTGAATTTTACGTCGTCGACTAACGCGAAAGCAGGCTTGAAGTCCGACGAAATAAATTTTTCATCAACGTATTCGATGAATTTATATGATCTCAACTCCTCGAGTATTTTTTCGACGCGTTCCATGACCTCGTCTATGTCATTGTACTGGTGGGCGAAGAAAGTTTTTGAAAAGAAATTCTCCAGCTGCTTCTTTGTCTCGGCTGCCTGGCTTGCTACCAGTCCTAATACATGAAGGCGCAGGACCGGTTCAGCAGACAGTTTGGAATATATCGGTTCTAATTCGCCTGTAAGATATCGGGATTTGAGGTCTTGTGCCTCGTGCCGAGTCTTTGCAATTATTATTGCCTCGCCTTCTTTGTCATATTTTGGCCTTCCGGCACGACCGCACATTTGCTGTACTTCAAAATTAGGTATGTAATATGAACCGTAGTTTGCAGAATCAAATCTTTTCAGGTCGCGTATGATCACACGGTATGCAGGCATGTTCACGCCGAATGCAAGTGTTGGTGTCGAGACTATGAACTTTATTTTTCCTGTCTTGAAATTTTCCTCTATGAGTTTTCTCTGCGCTGCGACGAGACCGGCGTGGTGGAATGCAGCGCCGCCCTTTACTATGCTTGAAAGGCGCCTGCACTGCTTTGTCGGCGACGACAGGACGTTTTCAGCCTCTTCTGACAGTGCCGATAAAAAAGATTTTTCTTCGTCTGTCAGGAGTTTTTTTGTCTGTACGGATATTTTTTCAGCTGCTGATTCTGCGCTGCGCCTGTTTGCTACAAATATGAGGGCCTGCTTGTTCTTCTTCAAAGTGTCATTGCAGATTATCAGTTCAGGATCCTTGCCTAATGACAACTTCTCTGGCTTTTTTTCGACGAAATCTATCACATAATTATTGTCGTCGTCGTACGCAACGGCCTTGTGAAGTTTTATCGGCCTGTAGTCGCTGCAAACAAGTTTTGCACCTAACCATTTAGCTATCTCGTCCGCGTTCTTTATAGTCGCCGACAACGCAAGTATCTGGCTCTTTGTTACCTGCCTCAGTTTAGTGAGAACTATTTCCAGTGTCGGACCACGAGATGCATCGTCTATCAGATGTATTTCGTCCGCAACTATCAGGCTTATTTTTGGTACCCATTTTGCATTGTGCCTCAGCAGCGAATCCATCTTTTCGTTGCTGGCTATTATTACGTCGTAACTGCCGAGCCATTCGTCACCATTGTCCAAGTCACCGGTTGAAACGGCAACACGCATTCCTATTGATTCGTACTTTTTTTTGAAATCCTCGTACTTCTCACTTGCGAGTGCTTTCAACGGAACCAAGTAGACCGATTTTTCACTGGCAAGAAATTTTTTCAGTATTGCAAGCTCTGCTATCAGAGTTTTTCCAGAAGCCGTCGGGCTCGCGACGACTATGCTCGTGCCGTCAAGGAGACCTGCCTTGATTGCCTTCTCCTGCGGCGGGTTTAGTTCTGTTATCTCTTTTTTTAATATGTCCAGAACAGGCTTAGGAAATTTCAATTCGTCTGTTTTCATGAGCGGTAATTAACATGAAAAGAATTAAAAAAGAAATTATCTGCCGTGGGCAGCACGTAAAAGTTCGCCTTTTCTCTGGGTGTCCCATCCATGCACCCACCAGTCAAAACAATTTATATTCCGAATCTTTTGTGACAGTTCATTTTTTGCATAATCAGGATCAACAAACCATATGGCTTTTGCATACGAGCGCATATTTTCCATATAGTCACTACAGGTTATTCTAGGATAGAGCCTTGATATTATCTCGTTTCTGTATTTTCTGACAAAGTCTTTGTTATGATTGCTAATAACAAAATCTGCCAGATATTTCTCAAAGCGTTTTAAGAAATATTTTAGTTCTTTCTCGTTTCCCTTACCGTCTTTTGTGATGATATCAAAGAGATATGTTTTTTGTTTTCCACCTTTTACGCCAGATATTATATCAAACACAAGGTTTGGTTCTAATTTTCTTAACTCACTAACTGCAACGTATTCTGCGGCACCTTCATCATAGACAGAAGCGACGTAGGGGTTCATGATTATAGAACAAAGAGCGTCTTTTGCTTTTTTATTCTTTCTCGCCATGCGTCCGAGTGCTTTTGCTGTTGCCGTGTTTATTGACCGATAATCGTAAAGATTATAATAGTCCTTGACAGGATTTTCACCAAGCATAGAAACAAGTTCGTCTACCTTATTGTAGTCGTATTCGGTCAGCTTATTTATGTTCTCCTCAATATGTCCTGCTTGGTACTGTCCGTCAGGTCCGCCGCCAAAAATTTTTTTAATATCATAGAAATACGATGACGAGAATGATATCTTTGGGTCGACAAATGAGAAAGAATCTTCAATATCACGCTGGGTTCTATATCTATAGTAAAACACTGCGGTACTTATCAAAAGAAGCGCACTAGCACCTAAAAAGAAATTCCTAAAAAATCTCTTTATATTTCTAAAAAATTCTTCGTCTTCATTCTCCATTACTTCCGCCTTTTGACGATGTAATCAGCAAAAAAATCCAGGACACTTCTAAGATCGTCGGGCATATCGTCTGATATTGTCTTCGCTTTATCAGCGTATTTTTTTGCAACACCCACAGCGTAGTCTATTGAACCGTGCTTTTCGAACATCTCTTTAACAAGAAGAACGTCATTGTCGGATGTATCTTCTGGCGTCTTGTTCAGTATGTCAACCAATGCTTCTTTCTCAGAAGGAGCGCATTTCGACAAACAGTGAACAACGAGTATGCTTCTCTTGCCTTCTTTTATGTCGCGGCCTATTTCCTGGCGGCCCTTGCCTTCTGTAAGGTCAAGAACGTCATCGGTTATCTGGAAAGCAGGCCCGATGTTCATGCCAAAATCGACAATTTTATCCACAAGGTCTTCCCTGTCTGAGACGATAGCAGCGCCGATCATCGGGACAGTCAGATAATAAGCTGTTTTGTGTATGGCCATTGATATGTATTCTGTTTCTGTCGGACTTTCATTGTTTCTAAGGTTCATGTCCATTGACTGGCCTTCTGACGTCTTCAGTGAAGTTGTTATCATTGCATCGATGAGCTTGACTACGACGTCGTCGGGGACGTTGTAGTTTTTAGATCTAATTATAAGTTCATAGACTTTTTGCGCAAGATAATCGCCGACGTTGACAGCATGAGGCATGCCGTACTTTACCCACACTGTTGGAAGGTCCCTTCTTACGCGGTCGCCATCCTCTATGTCGTCGTGGATAAGGAGCCAGTTGTGAAGGAGCTCGCACGCTGCTGCAAAAGGGATTATCTTTTTAGAATCGCCTGAAAGGGCTTCGCAAGTAAGTATAGCGAGCAAAGGGCGTATCCTTTTACCGCCTGTTGACATATGGTACCATATTGCGTCGTGAAGATTTTCTATCTCGTCTTTCTTCAATACAGCCTCGAATTCTTTGTCTATCAGGTGGGACTTTTCTGCCATGATCTTTTCGATATCCATAAAAATACAGTAAATTTCAGGCTTAAAAAGGCTTGATTGTCAAGATAATGACGATAAAAAATTCGTTGATCAGATGAGTTTGCACAAACTTAAAATACCACCCGAACATAATTAGGAATAGACTAAGAATGAGTTGATAAAATGAGCGCACCCTATAAAAGAGGATACCTGCACACAAAGTCAAAGGGGCACGAATCTACGGTTAACTGCAGCTTCTGCGGAAGGATAGTACCGAGATGGAAGACTTTCGTTGTCTTCCGCGGCTTCAGGATAACAGACCCTTCCATAAGAAAACAAATAGACTCGAGATATACGAGCAGCTTTTCAAGAAAAATGTATGCCTGTCCTGCCTGCGCACGCTTTCGCGGA
This sequence comes from archaeon, assembly GCA_016191585.1. Taxonomy (GTDB): domain Archaea; phylum Aenigmatarchaeota; class Aenigmatarchaeia; order GW2011-AR5; family GW2011-AR5; genus JACPVU01. The sequence goes on along the minus strand of JACPVU010000041.1, from coordinate 1,503 downwards.
ATAGTAAAGGTCGGAAGATCACGTAAATCAAGGCGTGAGTGAGATGGCTGTGAACATCAAAAAAATAGGCGGACTGAGAGGCTCGGTATCCAAAAAAATGAAAAAAGACGCGCCGATGACGGAAACTGGAAAGTTCCTGATGACTTTCAAGAAGAAAAACAATGAATACCCAAAGTTCAGGCTGACACCGACAAAAACATTGATAAGGATTCATCCGCCGTCTGAAGCAAAGATAAAGAGCCTCGTATACCCGCTGATAAAGCCCTACGCGTACGCAAACATATATCTTGACGAAAAGGACAACACCCTTGTTTATAATCTGCTTGAACCGAGACTGACAGAATACGAGAAGAAAATTCTTGAAAAACTGAAGGAAGGATTGGTGCAGGTTATTGATGTCAGGCTTGAGGACATTAAGAACAACGAGAACGTCATCGAATTTCTGGAAACCCACGTACAAATGTTGTTAGAGGAATACAACCTCAATTTGAATGAAAAAGAATACATAAAAGTTCTTTATTATATTTACAGGGATTTTGTCGGCTTCAACAATATAGAACCGCTGCTTAGGGATCCGTACATAGAAGACATAGGGTGCGACGGGTTAAATATACCCATCTATATCGTGCACCAGAAATTCGGATCGATAAGGACAAACATAATCTACACGAATGTGAACGAGCTGAGGGAGTTTGTAATCAAACTTGCAGAGCGGTGCGACAGATACATAAGCTACGCAGAACCGCTGCTTGACGGAACCCTGAAAGACGGCGCACGTGTACAGGCTACGCTTCCGTCGGACGTAACAACAAAGGGGCCTACTTTCTCGATAAGAAAATTCCGCGAGACTCCTTATTCGCCTACAGACATGATGACACTGAATACACTGTCGTCGGAAATGCTGGCGTATTTGTGGTTTGTAGTTGAAAACGGCTCCAACATTTTAATAGTAGGAGGCGTTGCAACAGGAAAAACCTCGATACTGAATGCAATTTCACTGTTCATACCTTCGCCTGCAAAAATAGTGAGCATAGAAGATACAAGGGAACTGAATATCCCGCATGAAAACTGGATACCAGGTGTTGTCAGGGTGGGATTCACAGGCACGAACGTCGGCGAAGTAACGATGTACGAGCTTCTAAGAGAGTCTTTCAGACAGAATCCTGACTACCTGATAGTCGGAGAAATCCGAGGAAAAGAAGCTTACGTAATGTTCCAGGGCATGGCTTCTGGTCATCCGTCAATAGCAACGATGCACGCAGGCAGCGTAGACGACGTAATGAAAAGACTGCAGACAAAACCAATAAGCCTTTCTCCTGGTTTGCTTGATAGTCTGGATATCGTACTTGTAATGATACACGCAAGAGACAAGGGAAAATCAGCGAGAAGAATGAAGGAGATAGTCGAGATAATGGCGTTGTTTTGTTTTTTTAGAACTAATAATCACAAAAGAAATTAGAGCTAATATTATTTTATTTGCATTCAATTAGATTAGAAACAACT
>JACPVU010000039.1 GCA_016191585.1 archaeon | reverse complement strand
CTTGGTATGACTGTCAGCAAGTTTCTCTGCGATATCGTGATCACTGTAGGCGGTGACGGTACTTTAATTCTTACGTCGCAGCGCGCCAAAGTTCCTATATTACCTGTGAGGATCGAAGGTAAAGGATTTCTGTGCACGTGCAATTTTGACGAACTCGAGAAGAACGTGAAGAGGATATTCACCGGAAATTACACTATAATAGAAAGGATGAGACTTAGGTGCACAAAAGTGCCTGTAGGTAAGATAGAGAAGTACGTCGGAAAACTTCATAAAAAAGAATATCCGTTCTGCATAAATGAGATAGCGTTCGCAAGAAAAAGGCCGTCAAAGCTCCTTAATATACAGCTGAAGATTGATGACGTTGTATTTGATATGATAGGCGACGGCGTGATGTTTTCTACGCCTTCTGGGTCGACTGCGTATAGCGCATCGGCTGGCGGATCTATAATAGACCCGAAAATAAATGCGATACACATAATACCTTTGTACCCGTTTTACTCTAAGGTAAAACCGATGATAATACCAGCCGATAAAAAAATAGAAGTCGAGATAAAGGGCGGGGACACTGCGCTTGTCGTTGACGGACACAGCGGTGAATATTTCTCCAGGGAATCAAAGTTTATTGTCGAAAAGGCAAAACCAATACGCGTTATTGCCTTCGACGAGAAGAATTTCTATGCCAAAGTAAGGACACAGCTCTTTGAATAACGTCTATGATTTCTTTATTTAATAGACTTACTAAAAAGTGGTTAAATTTAAAATGTTTAAATAGTTCTTTGACAACAAAAAACAGTGCTTGTAATGGAAAAGAATAATAATTATTTTGTATGTAATTCGTCGGCTTTATGCAATGGTGCTATTTGTTGCACTGACCAGAAAACTCGTCCGGCACTTTGTGTCGGGGACTACTTAAGACTGAGCTGGTCCACAGGAGAGTCGATAACAGAAATATGGCATAAAAAGGGAGACGTTTTTTTATTTAATAGAGATGAAAAACCCCACGAGTTTCAAATAACACTTGGATTTCTAATGCTAGAAGAAGTGAGGATAGAGGTGAAATATTTTTGGCGCAGCCAGCAGCCTTCAATTAGCTTGCATACATCTGGGGAATATTTTGAACTTGCAAAACAAGCGTTATGCAAGCAATCGATGAAGGATCCGTATTTCAAATTGCCAAGGACAGAAACGCTGTCAAAAGCGATCAGGGCCATGGTGTCCAATGTAAAAAATGAAAAGCTGGGAAATGGCGTAGATAATGACACATTTATTTCATTTTTAGCACCCGTTGCTTACACTCTCTACGAAGATGAGATAGCAGAAAAGATGGAGAGCCTGGAGTCTGATGTCTTGGAACTATACAGGAAAACTACAGAAAAGCTGGAAAATTTGATAAAATAAAAAATGGGACGGAATGCTGCATACCAACGGTATAAAACACCTGAAATCAGACAGTCAGCTGCTTTTCCATCGGGACGCCTATGGGCAGACGCATTTCTGGCATATTCTTGAATCCGAGCGTGATATAAATCCAGATTACTGGGTGCCTTGAATTTACCTGGATGTCCGCCGATACTATGCTTTCAAGCACTTTCTTCGAAATTTTGAATACCTTGTCCGGGTTAAGGACCTCTATTGCCACGATGCTCAAATTATCGTCCAGATCAATTATTATGTCGCCTAAATCAACGCTAAGGCTGCTCTTTTTCTGCTGCCTGTAAACCAGCAGCGAATCCGCTTCCGAATCATACATGAAATCTGCTTTCATCGAATTACCGCCTTCTTATTTGCTGTTTTCTGATCAGCTTTTCAGCTTTCTTTGTGGATGGAAATGCCGTTACAATATATATCTCCTTTTCCGGGACTTTTTCTGTTACCACTACAATTATTTTCTTGTTTTCAGACTCTTTAAAGATTAGCCTGAATGTCCTGTCGCCTTGCCTTCTTGCTTCCTGTTCCTGGACAAGCAGTAGATTCTTGGGGGACTTTAGATGAGGCAGTACATTTTCTGCTGTTAATCCGCGTATCCCAATCTTAAGCTTTACCTTGTCCGTAAGTATTATTTTCTCCGGTTGGGTATTCGCAAGTAATTTCTGAATATAGCCGATGTCAATGCAATATCTTTAATTTAATCAGGCAAAAAGCTATAAATTTGCCAAATATCCTTAGTGCCTACTATCAATGATATGATATGCTTCTGGTATAACCCACGACTAAACAGTAGATCCGAATGAGATTCAGTTTTTGTTGCGAATAATTAGAACCACAATTGTAGTTCAATAACATTTCTCTACTCCAGTTAAGTTCTGTAGTAAATTCCTTGTCTGCCAATTATTGTCCGATTTGAATGCTTATATTTTGACTTCAGATGTGAAGCCATTTTCATTCGCAAGCACTGTAAAGTCATGATTTTCAGATGAATTCCAGTATAAAACATTTTAATACAGAAATTCTGGCAAATAAAATAAAAAGTGGGCCGGGAGAGATTTGAACTCTCGACCTCCACGTTTCTGATAGTCCCATATATTTGATGTTTCTTTGGGGTTGATCCAGACCTTTCTTTTTGAAAGAAAGGGATGGATTTATCAGCGAGGTGCTCTTTCTGTTGCCTGTGTACTTTACCACATGAGTTTTCTTTTGAACCCAAGGGCCTTTTCTTTTTGAAAAGAAAAGGGGCTTAACCAGGCTAAGCTACCGGCCCAAATTATGTCGATTAATTTCAATCTTTGTGGTGTTCTTATTTATAATTTCTGACAAGCATCTTAAAGACTGAAAACGTTCTGCAAAGAAGGCAAATTTATTTTGTAGATACAATGTAGGTCTATATTGTCAATTACGAATCAATCACGTTCGCAGTACTTGTCAAGCTTTTTATCCATTTGGATTATCAATAATTACATTAAAGTGACAAAAGACTTCAATCGATTTTGGGTGTTAAGATGAATAAAAATTCAATTCCAATGATTTTGACAGTGGTCATGATATTCGGGTTTGTTGCACTCAGCAACTACAACTACGGGTACGGCTGGCACGGCTATGGCGGTTCGACATTCAACCTTATGACTGTTCCGAGCTATCCGACAATTGTCTCATATCCGTCGTATTCCAATGTTTATGTATCTGGCGGAATTTCACCGATATTTCTCGCATCGAGGCCTTCGTACACAGGTTTCTACTATAATGGATTTTCGAACACCCGCTTCTACAACCCTCAGATGTATTTCAACTACATAGATCCGTAGGCGGATTTAATGGGAAAACAACCGAATTCCTGTTTCTACAGCTACAACAAGGCATTTGTGTTCAAATGCAACTATAAAGAAAACAATAGCGAAAAGGAAAAGTATTTCGTGGTATACAGAAACAAAAACGATATGCGCAACGACAAACCACAGATAAACATCAACTATGGGGACAGCATTAATTCTATAAGGCCAATCATAAAAAAGCTATTTGAAGAGGGGTATCATATAATCAAGAAAAAACCCTCTGATTTTCCGGTTGTCAACAACATAATATATACTGATCTTCAGAAAGAAGATATCAAAGAAATGTTCGATAAATTACTCAAAAATTAATATCAATTTCGGAGCTACTGCACGTTCTAAGACGCTTAAATACTTGTTCTCTTAATTAAGAAGAGCTCTCATGACCGGAAAGGCCTAGATGTAGGTCTCTTTCTCAATTAACTGCGTACGGTAGGGTATAGTCGTACAGTCAAAGTTATAGTCATGGTGATTTAATGTCAGGAAGAAGAACACAATCAAGACACGGATCATTGCAGTACTGGCCGAGAAAGAGAGCCAGCAAAATCTATCCGACAACGTCGTTCTGGCCAAAGTCAAAGGACGTGAAGCCGCTGGGCTTTGCCGCATGGAAAGCCGGGATGACTCATGTCCTGCTGACAGACAGCAATGGCAAGTCACCGACATATGGCAAATCCATTGCAAAGACAGTAACAATTTTCGATGCTCCTTCTCTCTTCGTTTGCGGTTTCCGCCTCTATCGACGTTCTTATTCTGGTTCTATATCTCTTGGCGAGGAATGGACAAAAAAATTACCAAAAGGCCTTGAACTTATGAGAAAAACCATACCAGGCAGGAAGGAATTTGATGCTAAACTTCTTGAAAAAGCTGGTGACGTCCGCCTTATTGTATGCACGCAACCGGAAAAAAGCGGGCTGCCAAAAAAGAAGCCTGATGTTTTCGAGGTCGGCATAGGCGGCGAAGACGCAAAACAAAAATACGAATACGCACAGTCTGTGATGGGAAAAGAACTTTCTGCAAAGGATGTTTTCAAGCCCGGTGAATTTATTGATGTTTCTGCTGTAACAAAGGGCCACGGATACACAGGTCCTGTGAAAAGGTTCGGGATCAGGATACAGACGAGAAAAGACAAACAAATGAACAGGCACGTCGGATCTATTGGATCGACAACACCGAGAAAAGTCGACTGGAGAGTACCGCAGGCAGGTCAGCACGGTTTTCAGACAAGGACAGAATGCAACAAGAGGATCATAATAATAGACGACGACACCAAGAAAGTCACGCCTGACGGGGGGTTCGTAGGCTATGGTGTTGTTCCAGAGTCATTCATAATGATAGAAGGATCTGTGCCTGGGTCAAGAAAACGCTTGGTTCGATTCAGGAAGTCAACACGGACGACCAAGACAGTTCCTGCTGACGTCAAGTTCATTTCAATAGGGAGCAAGCAGGGATAATTATGAAAACTCACGTTTACGGTCTTGACGGGAAATCTGCAGGAGAAATAGAATTGCCTGCACTGTTCAGTGCAAACGTCAGGGCAGACGTAATAAAAAGAGCCGTGCTTGCGCAACAGTCAGCACGCAGACAGCCTTACGGATCTGACCCGCTGGCTGGAAAGCGCACTTCAGCCCACTACCACGGAAGCAGGCACTACAGGTTCACCATGATGAACAAGGAAATGTCGCGTATTCCGAGAATTCACGGCAAGGTCGGGTACATGGTGTGGACAGCAAGGTTTGCGCCGCACGCTGTAAAAGGAAGACGCGCTCACCCGCCAAAAGCCGAGAAGATATGGCTGCAGAAAGTGAACGTGAAAGAGAGACAGCTTGCTATATTATCAGCCCTCGCGGCTTCGGCTGATATCAAGCTTGTTTCAATGAAGCACAAGGTTGAACGTTCGCCTATAATTATTGTGAATGATTTTGAAAATACAAAGAAAACAAAGGACGTGGTGTCCGTGCTGTCAAAGATCATGAATAAAGAGCTGAAGAGATGCAACACCAGAAAGGTCCGTGCCGGCAAGGGGAAATTACGCGGCAGAAAATATGAAAAGAAAAGGGGACCGCTTGTCATAACGTCAAAGAACTGCAGCCTTCTGAAGGCGGCTAGAAACATATCCGGTGTTGATGCTGTATCTGTGAATAACCTGAATGCAGAGCTGCTTGCACCTGGTGCACATCCAGGGCGCGCAGTTGTCACGACGAAAGCTGCACTGAAGGAAATGGAAAAGAAATTTGGTGAATGATAATGGCCGATGAGAAAAAAGAAAAGAAGACAAAGATGGTGAAGAAAGAGAAGAAGAGCATACTGAGGATGCCAAAGCTCGGAAAGAAAAAAGAAGCGGTTGTGGAAGAGAAGAAATTCGAAGGAGACCCTTATGATGTTTTAAAATTCGTACTCATGACTGAAAAAGCCGTGCGCATGGTCGAATTACAAAACAAGCTTGTGTTCGTTGTCGACAGGAAAGCCGACAAGCCTACGATAAGACTGGCAGCAGAAGCAGCTTTCAACAGCAAGATAACAGGCGTTGAAACTATGATCGACCAGTCTGGAAGGAAAAAAGCATTTGTCAAATTTGAGAAGCCTGGTGAAGCCGGGGAAATAGCGATAAGGCTTGGAATAATATGATCAACGACAAAATAGTTATAGGGCAATATGGCTCGTGGAAATTAAAAAATGCGATGAGATTTTATATAGATCTCGATCCCGAAGCAACATTTTCACAGATGTTCGAATTCGGACAATCAATGGCGGACGGATACGCGACAATCAACAGCAGCAATCCTGGCGGCGTTGTTAATCTCGATGCCGGCAAAAAAACGCTTGAAATAAGCTATGAACCAGGAGATTTTTCAAAAAACAGCGAAAACAGGATAAAAGAATTGGCAGAAAAGCATTTCGGAGCAATGGTGATTCAATGGGAAAAAATCTAAGGCAGCAAAGGCGCGGACGCGGAACTCCGAGGTACAGGTCACCTGGACACAGGTATCTTGGAAACATTAGCTATGCCAACATGGCTGCAACAGAAGGTGGAAAAATAGTTGATATTGTTCACGCGCCTGGAAGACATTTACCGGTTGCAATAGTTGAATTCAACGGCAGAAAATCATTTATGATCGCAGCAGAGGGTGCAAACACAGGAAAGATCATGGCAAACTCGCTTGACGCAGGAAACATAATGAAACTGAAAGATATCCCCGAAGGATCGAAGATACATAATATTGAACTACGTCCCGGAGACGGCGGACGACTGTGCAGAACGTCAGGCACTTTTGCAGTGATGACGGGCAGGGAAGGCAGCAAATGCACGATACTAATGCCGTCAAAGGAGAAAAAAATATTTCCGTCAGAATGCCTTGCCACAATAGGCACTGCTGCTGCAGGCGGCCGCGGCGAGAAACCGTTCAGAAAGGCAGGCACAAAACATCACGCAATGAAATCGTTCAACAGGCCATATCCGCACGTCTGCGGCGTATCTATGAACGCGTGCAACCATCCGTTCGGCGGTCAGACAAGACCTGGAAAGGTAAAAACTGTTTCGAGACACATGCCTCCTGGCAGAAAGGTAGGTTCGATATCTCCAAGAAGAACAGGAAGGAGAAAGGTGTAAAATTATGAGCAGATACATGTCACGTAACGGAACTGATGGATTAGCCACATTACGTGTAAAAAAAATCAATGACGGCGGCAGTCCACTGAGTATGTATGACCGAGAGAAAGTTGTTGGTGTTTATCCGCTTAATGAAATATGGATGCAGAATTTCATTGAAAAATTTAATTCTGGTGTTTGTGGCAACAACGGCCTGACATATAAATCTGTCATGAAAAAATTAAAGAAAAATGAAAGTGTATACGTTGTCAACAACGATAACATGGAAGTAATACTAAGAAAATGTGCCAAAGAACCTAATAATGTAAAAATTTATTTTGAGCCAAAAAGCATGCAAGTTTCCAAAAGAATAGATGAAATAAAGAATAAAGCTGACGAATCGTTAGCATTTACAAACAAAAAAATATTGGGATGATAATCATGGCGAAAAAATTCACGTACAGAGGAAAAACGATCGAGGAACTGGAGAACATGACACTCGAAGAGTTCTCAAAGCTCCTTACGTCCAGGGAACGAAGGGTGCTGAAGCGCGGTTTCACCAAAGCTGAAAAGAAGCTGATAGAAGACATACGCGCCAACAAGGGAAAAGAAAAGCTGATCAGGACCCACGCACGCGACCTTGTAATACTTCCGGAAATGGTCGGCGTGAAGATTGGCATTTACAACGGAAAGGAATTCAAGACAATCATAATTGACGCAGCGATGATAGGACACAGGCTCGGGGAATTTTCACAGACAAGGCAAAAAGTCAAACACAGCGCACCCGGACTTGGTGCAACGAGGTCGTCAAAGTTCGTTCCATTGAAGTAAAAATATGGTGATGAAAAAATGAATTTACAGTATAAAGCAAAGTTCAATCGAAACGGAGCATCTTTCGGAGTTGAAAATATAAACGGGAAGAATACTCTTGTAGCATATTTCATACCAGAGGGCTCGGGATACATCATTATTTCGGATGTCGATATCAGCAAAATGGATCTCCATACAATCCCGACGTCTAAGACTATCCTGGGAGCAGCAGACAAATTTTTAAAAAATTACCGTGGAGGCATTGATTGATCATGCCGTACACATTTGTTCCGAAACAGAATTTTGCAAAGGCATACGGGTCAGACCTCAGAATATCCAGGAAGCAGGCGGTAAAAATCTGCAGCGTAATAAGAAACAAGCCGCTTGTCCGCGCAAGAAGGCTGCTTGTTGATCTGAAGGAACAGAAAAGGACGCTTGAAGGAAAATACTACACAAAGACTGTTGCAGAGATACTGAACCTCTTAAACAGCTGCGAAAAAAACGCAGAGTTCCTTGGGCTGGACATGGAAAAGCTTTTTGTCAATGCGTCGGCACACAAGGGCACGCTCCTGAGAAGAAGAAGGAGAAAGAGCGGTTACGGATCCATAATGAAATCCTCGAATATCGAGATCATGCTTGTCGAGCGCGGTAAAGAATCAAAGACAAAAATCAGCAAGAAACAGCTGAAAGAGATCAAGAAAAAGAAGGAAGGAGAAAAAGAATGAAAGAAAAAATCTTCATAAAGAAAGCCAAGGAGCACATAAAGCTCGAGGAATTCGTCAGGAAACAGTTTGCCGATGCAAAATGCGGCGACATAGAGGTCCAGAACACACCTGTTGTTACAAGAATAATTATTCATACCACGACGTCGGGGCTGATCATAGGAAGCGGCGGCGAACGAATAAGGGAAACAGTTGATATATTGAAAAAAGATTTCGGAATCGAGAACCCGCAGATAGACGTGCAGAGGATCGAAATACCGGAACTCGATTCCAATATAGTTGCACAGGCTATTGCTTCGGCTCTCGAAGATGGCGTAAACTTCCGCAAGCTCGGAAACTACTATACCCAGAGGATCATGGAGGCAGGTGCTGTTGGCTGCGAGATCGTGATGTCAGGAAAAATCAGCGGACAAAGAGGACGAACAGAAAGATTCATTTCAGGCTATCTGAAAAAATGCGGCGAACCTGCAGAAAGAGACGTAAACAAAGGCGTTGCAAGGGCGTTGCCAAAACTAGGATGTATAGGTGTAACTGTAAAGATCATGCTTGTTCACCCCGAAACTTTGAGGTTCAACAAGAACGCTGTTGTTAAGGCAGAACCAAAAAAAGAAGTGAAAAAAGAAGTGAAAACCGAGACAGAAACGATTGATACAAAAGAAAATGATAATCCAAAGGAGAATGTTGATAATGGCAATATTGAAAATGAAGAAAGTCCGTGAACTTCAGGAAAAGGACCTTAACGAGAAGCTTCGTGAAATGAAGATGGAGCTTTCGAAAGACCGAGGCGCAAGCGAGGTCGGAACAGTGAAAAATCCGGGAAGAATAAAGGAGATAAGGAGAACGATCTCCAGGATGATGACAGAAAAAAGATCAAGAGAATTGAAAAGAGGTGAAAAGAAAGAATGATGTGCCCAAAATGCGGGTTGCCAAAAGAACTCTGCGTGTGCGAAACAATAGCAAAGGAAGCGCAAAAAATCAAGATATTCCTTGTGCAGAAAAGATACAAAAAAAACGTGACGATAATAAAGGGTATAGATACATCCAAGATCGACGTGAAGCACATCATAAAGGTGCTCAAGTCTGGCCTTGCGTGTGGCGGAACATACAAAAATAATGAAATCGAGCTGCAAGGTGATCATCGTTCACGTGTCAAGCAGATACTCATCAAGGAAGGGTTTCCGGCAGACATCATAGAAATCGTCTAAAGACGGTGTTGGTATGAGGAATGAAAAAAACATCCTGGTACACGAACTCATAGGGCTTGAGTGCGAGGTTGTCAATGCCAGAAACAAAAGCAGCGTTGGCATAAAAGGAAAGATAACGGACGAAACAATGAAGACGGTTGCGATAAATGACAAGATGATATTCAAGAAAGGGACGGTTTTCAGGATAAAAGTCGGCGACAAAAAGGTTGATGTCGACGGCGACTTCCTGACAAGCCGGCCTGAAGACAGGATAAAAAAGAAAATGAAAAAGTGGTGAAAAATGAAGAAAAAAGACGTTGGATTGGGGGCAAAGGCGCCGAAGGATACGTGCGAGAATGAGAAGTGTCCCTGGCACGGTCACCTGAAGATAAGGGGCAGGATATTCAAGGGACGTGTCGTCTCAAGCAAGGTGACTAATACGGCAATTGTACAGTGGAACTACTATAATTACAACTCGAAATACGAGCGTTACGAGAGAAGAAAAACGAGGATCGCATGCCACAATCCTTTGTGCATAGCTGCGCAGACAGGCGACATGGTCAGGATAGGCGAGTGCAGACCGATTTCAAAGTCAAAGAGTTTTGTAATATTCGAAAAAATATCGGAGAAAAAGTAGGTGCTGAAAAATGACAACTTATGAGAATGAACATTCAAGAGCGAAAATGCTTGTAATGGTTATTGAACCAAGCAAAGAACTTAGAGAAAAAATAAAAGAAGAGCTTAGCGATGGCAGCTATTTCCCTGTTTTTATGCTTGAGTCTCTGTACGAATGGAAATACAGTGGTTCCACGTATCTTGACGCTGTAATAGTCGACTCTGGTATATACTCGCATAGTGAATATTTTTCCAGATTCGGAACAAATACTGCGCTTGGCGTTTTTCGTGTTGAAAACAATGAAATAGTTTTGAATCCAACATTTTCATCCAAGAGATTCAAGCCGGCCAAACTTGGACACTATCCAACATTTTTGAAGCTTGTTGATAGCTTGACGGAGGAAATGAAATTATGAAACCAATAACATCCAACACGACAAGGGCAATACCATTGAAGTGCAAGATGGTGTGCGCTGACAACTCAGGAGCCAAGGTCCTGGAACTGATAGCTGTCAAGGGCTACAAGGGCAAGCTCAGGAGGATACCTAAGGCTGGTGTCGGCGATGTTGTCATATGTTCTGTCAAGAAAGGCAATGAAAAGCTGAGGAAGACTGTTGTATATGCTGTGATAGTCAGACAGAGGAAAGAGTACAGGCGCTATGACGGCGAGCGCATAAAGTTCACGGACAACGCGGCTGTTCTCGTGAACCCGAAAACATTCGAACCGCAGGGAACTGAAATACGAAGCGTGGTAGCAAAGGAAGTTGTTGAACGTTTCTCGCCGATCGGAAAGATAGCAAGTATGGTGTTGTAATTATGACTCACAAAGAAATTTCGGTCGGAGAATACAAGCTGAAGTTCGAAGAGGGAAGAAAATACGTAAGAGGAATGCATCTTATAGGACCATGCGAACCGCAGAGTGCAACTGAATCGATGCTGCATTCGGACTGCACGAACCATATGTATCCGTTATCAGGAGACGAATTCACCGAAGTTTACAAAATAATGAATAGTAACAGAAAAAATAACACAAAAAACAACACGCTTGGTAAAATATCAGAAAAATTAAAGAAGGAGATTTATCTTAGCATAGGAGAAGAAGAAAATACTTGTTGGTGTTGAGCAAAGAAAAACAACATATTGGTGATAATTATGAAGAAACAGTTTTCAAAATCATGGATATCGAGCAAGCAGCCAAGGAAGCAGAGAAAGTACAGGTACAACGCTCCTTTACACATAAGACAGAAGAGATGACAAAAAAAGACAGAAATTCGTAAGAAGAAAGGGAAAGACAGCTGAGGGTGTTGAAACAAAACAGGTAAAACATGCTGAAAAAGAGAAAACGAAGAGCGGTAGTGAATAATTATGTCGCTGAAAAGATTCGCAGCACCGGCTTTCTGGCCGATTGAAAAGAAGACAAAGAAATTTGTAGTGAAACCAAGGCCTGGTGCCCACAAGAAATCAAAATGCATTCCCCTGGGATTGGTGATAAGGGATATACTGAAATGCGCCAGGACGATGAAGGAAATAAATCTCATACTAAACGCGGGCCACGTAAAAGTCGACAACATTGTAAGAAAGGAAAAGGGTTTTGCTGTTGGTATAATGGACATAGTGACAGTCGGCGATGAATCGTACCGTATTCTGCCAGGAAAGAAAGGACTGCATCTGATAAAAATAGGAAAAGAAGAGTCAGTATTAAAACTGCTGAAAATTGTCGACAAGAGGAGTGTAAAGAAAGGCAGGGTGCAGCTGAATTTTCATGACGGCAAAAACATACTTGCCGATAATGGATACAAGACGAACGACACGCTTGTCTTTGATATTGTCCAGAAGAAAATAAAAGACACAATAAAACTTGAGAAGGGATGCACTTCACTGGTTACAGGCGGCAAAAATATGGGGGCACTGGTTACGATCGATGAAATAATTGTAACCCAGAATTCAATGCCTAACCAGATCGTTGTAAACCTGGAAGGAAAGAAATTCATGCTGCCAAGGAATTACGTCTTTGCAGTGGGCAAGGACAAACCCGTCATAAAAATTGGTGAAACGAGATGAGAAACCTGAGAGTAGAAAAAGTTACACTGAACATGGGATGCGGTACAAAGACGTCGCTTGACCACGCGAAATTAATACTCGAGAAGGTCTCTGAAAAGACGGTTGTCATAACACGCACGTACAAGAGAAGTACGTTCAACGTGCCAAAGGACAAGCCCATAGGCTGCAAGGTTACGATAAGAAAAGGCTCCCAGGAACTGTTGAAGAAGCTGCTGGAGACGATTGACAACAAACTTGCTGAAGGGAATTTTGATAATCACGGAAATTTTTCATTCGGTGTGAAGGAATACATAGACGTTCCGGGGATGGAATACGACCCGAAGATAGGAATACTGGGATTCGACGTCTGCGTGACGCTTGAAAGGCCTGGCTACAGGATAAAAAGAAAAAAACTTTCAAAGAAGCTCGGAAAGAAACATATGATCACAAAGGAAGACGCGATAGCTTTCACAAAAGAAAGGTTCGGAGTGAAAATAGAGTAACGGTGTTGTTAT
>JACPVU010000023.1 GCA_016191585.1 archaeon | reverse complement strand
GGCCTTTCAAGGTGTGGTATGTTTGTGATATAGTTACGGTACTCTGCCATCTTTTCTTCGCCGCGGTGCACATATCCTGGGTCTGGGTCACATGCAACGATATAGTCACCATCAACCTGCACGATTAGTCTCATGTGGCCCGATCCTGGGTGCTGTGGTCCTACATTGAGTGTCATTATTCGCTCATCTACTTTTTCTAGCTGAAGTCCTGGCGGAAGTTGTGCAGTCATCTTATCATCTACCTTTTATCGAAAAGTCCTTTCGAAGTGGTGGTATGTCTGCCCAGTCTTCTGGAAGCAACAGTCGTCTATTATCTGGATGGTCCTCAAAGTAAACGCCTAGCATTTCAAAGCATTCCCTTTCATGAAACTCAACACTGTAGAAAATTTCTCGCAGGCTTGGAAGTCTTGTGCTGTCTCTTCCTGGATTCGGATTTTCTTCCCTTGGTGCACTTGTAGCAAGTGCAAGTATCTGTTTGCTAAGTTCTGGATCTGTGTATGAGCCCAAGTGATACACTACCTCAATTTTCTTTGCGTCAGGATAGTCGACTCCGCTAACTGATTCTGCGTGATCAAAGTTTAGCTCATCTCTAATGTATAATGCAACATCTTTGATGTCTTCTTTTTTTACGTTGATTCTAATCCTGTCTTGTTTTATGTAAGCAACTTCTGCTTTTGAGCCAAACTTTTGTGTTATCTTGTCAGCTAGTGATTTTTCAAACTTTGGAAGGTCTACTTGCGGCACAACATCTTCAGTCTCTACTTTTTCTTCAGTTTCTGGAACAATTTCTTCTACTGGAGCAGGTGCAGTTTCCTGTTCAGCTGGTGCAGCGATTTCAGGCGGTGTAGTTATTTTTTCAGATTTTTTTGTTTTGCTTTTTGTTGTTCTGGGTTTGCGTGTTTTTTTCTTTTTAGTGTCCTTAGTCTCAGTAGTATCAGCGGAGCTCATTTTTGCGCACTACCGAACCTTCATTCTCTTAATTTTTTCTTGGAGTAGCATACATCCTTGAATAAGAGTTTCAGGTCGTGGTGGACAGCCAGGTACATACACATCAACAGGTAGTACCCCATCAATTCCTGGAAGAACATTGTATGAATCAAAGTATAGTCCTCCAGTTATTGCACAGGCACCCATAGCAATGACGTATTTTGGCTCTGGCATCTGGTCATAGACTAGTCTTAGTCGAGGGGCCATCTTTCTTGTGATTGTTCCCTGTACAACAACCAGATCACATTGCCTCAGTGATCCAAATGCCTCAATGATGCCAAATCGTTCTACATCATATCTTGGACCAGATGCGGCTCCAAATTCAACGCTGCAACAGGCAGTCTCTATGTGTACTGGCCAAAGCGACCATAGTCTACTCCAATTGATGGCGTATCCTAGTGGTTCATCGATTGCCTTGACTAGAATATCTCCTAGTTTGCCAACAAATGCATTGACACCGTGTGGAGTTATTAGTTCCTTTAGCAATTTGTGCCCTTACCTCTTAGTATGCTTTGATTTTTATTATAATTTACCATATGTTTCGCCTCTTTGCCTGATATAACGCAAAAGCCATTGCGGCAAACATTATAGCTAAAAATGCAATAATTGGAAGTGTTGCGGTTCTTGGAAGATTCAAAATTGTACTACCCCATGCATATAGAAAAATTGCCATTACATCAAAGACAACAAACATCAAAACATACGCATAGTACTGCATCATAAAGTGAGTTCGTCCCTCTCCTTTTGGGACCTGGCCGCACTCCATTGGCAGAAACTTCACTGGGTTGCTTCGGCGCCTTGGAGAAAGCATTCTAGATAGCAAAAGGGCAGGAGCAGTAGCAACTACTGCGAATCCAAACATCATCATTACTTGACTAAAATTTGCTGCCGATTCACCAACCAAAGTAGCTTTGAGACCCTTCCCAGAATATAAAAAGGTATGCACATTTTTTTGGATCAAATTTTTTCAAGACATGATTTTTTTGTAATTACCCAAAATGGTTGATATATGACAAGTTTTCTTTTTACAAATATGGCAGTTAATGTCGGAGACAAAGCTCCAAGCTTTGAATTAGTGGATACCGACTTGAAAATGAGAACACTTGATGAGTTCAAAGGCAAAAAAGTTGTCTTGTCATTTTTTGTTGCAGCAAGCTCGCCAGTGTGTACAAACGAAATGTGTACATTTCGTGATTCAGTAAGTGAGCTGTCAAATCTTGGAGCACAAGTTGTGGCAATTAGCAACGACGGTCCGTTTGCAAATAAAGCATTTGCAGAAAAGTATAACCTCAAGTTTCCAGTTCTTGGCGACTACAAGAGCAAGACTATTCGAGACTATGATATCCTGATGCCTCACCTCTTGCACGTAAAAGATTATGATGCTGCAAAGCGTTCTGTTTTCATAGTTGACGAAAATGGAAAAATAGTCTACAAGT
>JACPVU010000038.1 GCA_016191585.1 archaeon | reverse complement strand
GTTACATTTCTCATGCGTTCACCAAATACATGAGTTTTAACCTTCTCTTATACTCATCTAAGTGGCGAAGTCAGGTTATTTAGACCAAAGGGAAACCTTGTGCATAGATTCTATCAGGAATTGAAAAAATAAGTGTCGCATAAAGGCATTTAAACTATAGCGACCTATATAGTTGCTATGACAACCATACAGATAAGCAAAAAGCTCCAGTCTAACCTGAAAGACATGAAATTGCACGAAAAAGAGAGCTACGAGGACATAATATGGAATTTGGTGGAGGATTCTATGGAGCTTTCCGAGGAAACGAAGAAAGAAATTGAGATTTCAAGAAAACAGATCAAAGACGGCAAAGTCTATTCACTGGAAGAAGTAGAAAAAGAAGCTGGTCTCTGATGTATACAATACAATTCACAGAACTTGCAAAAAAACAATTTCTGAAGCTGCCGAAAGATATACAGAGAAGGATAGATACGGCATTAAAGCGCATAAGAATACGTCCTGAAAGCTATGTAAAAAGAATTGTTGGTGACACATGTTACAGGCTGCGCGTCGGCGACTACAGAGTTATAATGGATATTTACCAGGACAAATTGGTCATTATTGTCATCAAGATCGGCCACAGAAAAAACATATACGAAAAGCCGTGATTTTTTCTTTCAAAATTATAAAAAATCCCAATACACGCTCCAGTTCTCGCAGAATCTCCACGAATGTAAAGACCCTGACCTTCTTTTCCAGCGCAAATTCAACGGCTTTGTGGGGATTGCCCTTCTCCCAGAAAATCGACGACACAAAAATATTCGTGTCGAAAACGACATTAATCACGACTTACGCCCCTCTGCCTTTCTTGATTCTTTTTGCTACGTCATCCTCGTTTCTGATGCCCTTTTTTCTCGCAAATGCGCTGCCAAATCTTGTCAGTTCCTTGAATTCTTTCTTTGGGTCGGTGATGGATATCTTTTTCATCAGCACCAGATCCCCCATCCTGCTGACTACCATCTGCGTCCCCTCGCTCAGCTCAAGTTCATCCCTTATTTCAACTGGTATGACAACCTGTCCCTTCGACGTCATCTTTGTTACTTCTGGCATGCAACCACCTCGTAGGAATGTATTACTTTCCAACTTTATATGCTTTGCGGTTCTGGCTGTGGCATAAAGCCTAGAAAGATAACGCTTAAATGCTATGCCGTATTTTTCGGGGCATTGAGATAGCATTCAAGTGCCACGATGGAGCTTTCAGACCTTTTCAAAATCTGCGCTATTGCTGTCTATAACACCAGAATTTTCGCAGTAGAAGAAAAAAAATTCTCCCGCCGATATGTCAGGCTTAAACGCTATGCCCTGTTTTTGCGGAATTTGATTTGAATGCCCATAATGGGCTTTTATAACCGTGTAAAATGTCTCCTTGGAGGTGTTTTTAAGTATTGCTCCAATTTTTGGCACGCATTGTTGAGGCCGTCATGATAGTCCCAGCCCATTCCATCCGTTATTACGACAAGCCTCTTCATACATGAGTGAAATTCCTTCCCATATTCAGAATTTTCTAGCAGCATTTCTATAACGTCACGATACATACGCTCCATGCTATTATAGAAATTCTCATTTATGTCGCCAAATTTGAGAGTGAATCTTGTTCCCTCCTCAACATAAAATATCATAAGATCTATAATTTCTTCGGTAGACGCCACTTTTCTGAAATCATTTATTATGGATTTAGCAGTCTGCAGATTTGAATCTTCGAATTCGTTGAATATGCACTTCTAACGGCTTTCTTGCAGTTTTCAAGATTGCCAGATTTTCCAAGCAATCTAGCCTCGAGCAAATCCATATTTTCCTTCTTGTATCTGGCAAGTTCAGTCAGGAGTTTAAGGAGCGTATCCTGATAGAGTTCGGATAAATATTTTTTCAGGATAGGAAGATGCATGTCTATTCGGTCTCTTTTATTTCAAGAATCTTGTCTATGCGAAACACGCGGTCGTCTTTTCTTGAGAAGCAGTACCCTTCGACTCCCATATATTGACTGTTCATGTAATCCATTTTCCCGACGCTCTTCGGCAATATAGTTCTTCTTGACTTCTCATCGCTGGATTTGAGATAAACAATCTCAAGCCTTGATTTGTTTTTGATTGCCTTCTCTATCATACTTATCTTGCCTTCGAGAGAAAGCGTTTTTTCAGACTGCCTGTACTGATATTTAGTGAGGAAATTCACTATCTTCCAGTCCATGAAAATATGTTTCTTCTCTATAGCCTTTTTCAGGACAATGCCATCAAGCGTTGTGCATCGGCTCAAAGCGACGTAAGTCTGGCCGTGCACGAAAGCTCCTTTTCCCATATCAATAATGACCTTGTCAAATGTCTTTCCCTGGCCCTTGTGTATTGTAACCGCCCATGCAAGCCTTATCGGATACTGGGTGAAACTGCCCACGGTTTCCGAATCAAGGCTGCCGGTTTCCTTGTTGAATATCGTGTCATATATTTTCCATGTGTAAGGCAATATCCCAAATGTCCGCCCATTTTGTAATTCTACTATTATCATGTCCTGTTTGCCCTCTTTTCTGATATTTACGATTTTCCCGACAGTGCCGTTGACCCATCTGCCTCCAGAATCGTTGTTGAGGAGCATAACCTGAGAGCCTGTCTTGACCTTCAGGTTAATGTCTGTAGGCAGGTATTTCATGTCAAATTTGCCCTTGATCCTTCCCCTGTGGGTGAAAGGTTTTGTCTTCAGCTTTTCAAGTTCACTTGAATTTATAGCATCCGCCATGCCGTTTGTCGTGGTCAGATTTATGCAGAAATCGTCAGTTTTTGGCTTGAAGTGCAGATCAACCCTCCTGTTTATCTCGCGAAGCTGTCCTTCCTGGACAGAATTGTTTCTTATCGCATTCAGTATGCTGATGAAGTTCTTGTCTTTCTGCCTGTATATCTTTTCCAGCTCCACAAGCTCCATTTCAAAACCAGCGAATGCCTTGGAATCAAAAAAATACTGGCTTTTGTAATGATTGCGAAATATTTCCCTTTCCCTGCTCGTGACCACTGGCGGCAACTGGTAGAGATCACCGAAGAACACCATCTGCGCGCCGCCAAAGGGGCTTCTGCCGCCGCGGTTCAGCCTCAGGCATTTGTCCACGCAGTCCAGAAGATCGGCGCGAACCATCGAAATCTCGTCGATGACCACCGTCTCAATAGTTCTGTAAATATCGCTTTTCCCGTCATCGCGTTTCCTTACTTTGTCGGGCGTTATGTCAGGCCCGAAGCCAAAGAATGAGTGGATTGTCTGGCCGTTTATGTTCACGGCGGCGACCCCAGTCGGGGCAAGGACTGCCGCCTTCTTTTTTGTTGTCTGCCTGAAGCAATTCAGCAACGTCGATTTGCCTGTGCCTGCCCTGCCTGTGATGAAAACATTCCTGCCGTGCTCTATGAGTCCCAAGGCTTTCCTGAACTGCTCGTTCATTTCTATATTTTTCGTTTCCATATATACACTTCTTCTTATTGTATGTCAAACACGCTGCGAGCTTTTTGTATGAACCTGACGGCATTGCCCTGAGCATGCTTGACGAGTATGTCATCAAATTCGTCGCCTTTGTCGCTCTGTTTTATAACTTCTTTGAGAAAAGCCGTGAAACATTCATGATTGTAGATCTTGTAGCCCTTTTTTAATGCCAAAGCCTCAAGAAGTTCTCTCAATGAGTCATAAGCTAAAGAAAGTTTGGACGCGGCTGTCACATCGCTCATCTCGAGTTTTTCTTCCGACAAAAGCTTATTTTTGCTCATTTTTATCAAGGACTTTATCATGTCTTCATCGGGTTTAACGTCTTTAGCTGTCAAAGTATCAAGACAACTTTTCCAGTCTATCTTTTGTTTCATACCATCAGCCTTCCTGCCAAAATATGTCCATTCATTATATTGTTTGAAAGTTCTTTGGAACAAATATCACTGACCGAAGCATGCCAAAATACCTGTATTTTTCTTTTCAGTTTTTTCTCAAAGTACGATAAATCAATTTTTTTACTGTGCGTAAAAATTGCCAAGTCTATGTCAGAATCTGGCTTGACCTCGGCTTTTGACAAAGAACCAAACAGTACTATGGACGGGCTTACGGTCTTTTTCTCGACGAATTCCGCCAGGTCCCGGAGAATATGACTCCAATAAACCCTTGACAAGCATATAAAAACCTGACTGCCTTTATTTGCATGAAACATGATGTAATTTCTATCCTTTTTCTTGAGCAAAAGCCCTTCTTTTTCATAGTATTTTAGCAGCGTTGAAGCCGTAGGAGGCGTTATCTTCATAAGCCTTGAATACTGTCTTATGCTTATTCTAGCGTAACAATCCCCGAAAAATGGTTCCAAATCGTTAATTATTTTTAACATATGTTAAATATTACTTACACATGTTTAAATAATTTTACATTCATGCTCCCGCCGGGATTTGAACCCGGGTCCGCGACGTTCTTTCAGCTTCTCTTAGATTTTCTTGTTTCTTCATGTTTTTTCCTATCCTTTTGATACAACTTTTCTTACTAAGAAAAGCTGTTGAGAGGCCGCTATCCTTGACCGGGATTTCCCACCTTTCCTTCGCTGTTCTTTTGGTACAGCTTTTCTTCCAAAGAAAAGGTGTCTAGACTACGGGAGCAATTTTCAATTGCCCTGTATTTTCAACGTTTAACATTGAAACTACGGGAGCTTTGCCAATGCGGCCAGAGAATATAGTTTACGCGGATTTATAAATAGTATTTATACGGGTCCAAAGACCTGCATCATAGCTATGACAAATGCAAGTCCGAGAAGGACAGATACAACAACGCGGGTGTTGAATTTCTTATGAGCTTCCGGCAGCAGGTCTGATGCACCT
This sequence comes from archaeon, assembly GCA_016191585.1. Taxonomy (GTDB): domain Archaea; phylum Aenigmatarchaeota; class Aenigmatarchaeia; order GW2011-AR5; family GW2011-AR5; genus JACPVU01. The sequence goes on along the minus strand of JACPVU010000038.1, from coordinate 1,172 downwards.
ATGTAAAGAAAGTCGCCTGCTATGAAAGCCAGTATAAAGACATTGAACTGTGATGGTATGTAACTAGAGAGGAATGCGCCTACCGGGTACAGTACACCGGCGACCGCCAGTATTATGTATGTCTTCTTTGCCGAGTATCTTGCGTTTTTCATAATGACGGCTGATGCAATCCCCTGCGGTATTTCGTGGATAACTACGCCGATGGTGATTACAAGCCCAAGACCAGGATTGGTAGCATAACCAACAGCTATGCCTATGCCGTCAACTATGTTATCGAGGGCCATGCCGAAGACAGTTACACCGCCTATTTTATGAATCTTGCATCCGCCTTCACCACACGCATGCAACATTGTCAGTTTTTCTATTATATAAAACGTAAAAAATCCTACGGCAATGAGCCATGCATGTGATTGCATGTCCACTGCCGGCAGGACTTCCAGGAATGTAAGCGATATCAGTATGCCGGCTGCAAATCCTATAATATACCGCGGCATTATCTTGCCTATCTTTGTCTTTAGTCCGAGCCAGCCTCCAAAGATGTCGGATAATCCGGCTATGATGGCGAACAGTATCTCTAACATAAGAAATATCTATGTCTTTTCTGGATTTAAGACTAATTTTCGATGTCAACACAGTTAACTTACCATACATCTGGCGGCTTTATTTCAGCGGACTTCCACAGGTAAAGTGAAGCATAACTGCGGTAGGGCTTCCATCTCTTAGAAAAATTGTCAAGGTTCTTTTGAGAAGTATCTTTAACACCGTAAATCTTTGATATAGCCTTCTTTATTCCAAGATCGTCAGCAGGAAAAACATCCTCACGGCCTAGGGAGAACATGAGAAACATTTCTGCTGTCCATCTTCCTATACCTTTTATTTTCACAAGCTCTTCCAAAACCTCCTCATCAGACTGAAAATGAAATCTGTGCGGGCTGATTTCCCTGTTCATAAATTTCTTCGATAGGTCCTTGATATACGATACCTTTGGGTAGGAAAAACCCGCTTTCCTGATAGTGCTTGGTTTTAATTTGAAAATCCTCTCCGGTGTTACTTTCCCATTGCACAAACTTCTAAGGCGCTTGTAAATTGTCATGGCAGCTTTTCCTGATAGCTGCTGGTTGGCTATTGAAAGAACCAGGATATTGAAGTAGTCGTTTCTTTTCTCTAGTTTT
>JACPVU010000076.1 GCA_016191585.1 archaeon | reverse complement strand
TTCTAATTGAAAAATCTCCTTTGGCATTTCAGTACACAGTCTTTCTGCTACATCTTGATCGGCAAGAAAATCACTACCTTTGATTGTATCATAAATATGCGATTCGATGGTATCACCTTGGTCTTCAAATAGTACAGCAGCTGTACTGTTTGAAGACGAAGGGGATACAATCGAATCGCATGTTTATGATACAATCAAAGGCAGTGATTTCCTTGCAGATCAAGATGTAGTAGAAAGACTCTGTACTGAAATACCAAAGGAAATTTTGCAATTAGAACACTGGGGAATGCCATGGTCTAGAAAAAAAGATGGAAGAGTTGACCAGAGAAACTTTGGTGGATATAGTTTTCCAAGAGCAACTTATGCAGCAGACAAGGTAGGATTTTTTGAAATGCAGACATTGTATGATACATGTCAAAAATTTGATAACATTGAATTTCTAAACGAGTGGTATGCAACATCAATTATTCATGATGGACAGCGATTCTTAGGAATAACCGCAATTGAGCTTTCTACTGGTACATTTTATACAATAAAAGCAAAAGCAATGATAATTTCAACTGGTGGTGCTGGTAGGATATACAGCTATTCAACATATGCACTTTCATCTACGCCAGATGGTCTTGACATGGCCTACAGGGCAGGAATGGCACTCAAAGATATGGAGTTTGTTCAGTTTCATCCTACAGGAATCTTACCATCTGGAATTTTGATAACGGAAGCTGCACGAGGAGAAGGAGGATATCTTCTCAATAAAGATGGAGAACGATTCATGAAAAGATATTCAGCAGGTAAAATGGAGTTAGCTCCGCGAGATATTGTTTCACGAGGAATGATGACTGAAATCAATGAAGGTCGTGGCTTTCATCATGAAACAGGAGTTGATTGTCTAAAACTAGATTTACGTCACATAGGTGATGAAATTATCAAAGAAAAGCTAGGTGCCATTCGTGAAATCTCACTCAAATTTTCAGGAATTGACCCAGCAAATGAGCCTCTTGATGTAAGACCGGTTTGTCATTACATGATGGGGGGAATTCATACTAACATAGACGGGGCAACAGAGCTTCAAGGTGTATGGGCTGCAGGAGAAGCAGCATGTAATAGTGTACATGGTTCTAATCGTCTAGGTGCAAACTCTACTTCTGAATGTATAGTGT
>JACPVU010000075.1 GCA_016191585.1 archaeon | reverse complement strand
GGCTTTACTCCATAGTCTTCAAGCATTGCAAGCATTCCATGAATTCCTGCATGCTTTCCTACCTGAAGCCACCTTGTTCTTCCTACAAGTTCTGGACTGATAGGCTCGTAAGTTAATGGGTTGCTCAAGATTCCATGTGTGTGTATTCCTGATTCATGGCCAAATGCATTTTCACCAACTATTGCCTTGTTTGGCTGAACTGCAATGCCAACAAGATTTGAAACAAATCTTGAGGTATCATAGAGAAGCTTTGTGTTGATGTTTGTTTCCCATTTTTTATCAAACTGTAAGCATTGTAATGCCATAACTAGTTCCTCAAGTGATGCATTTCCTGCACGTTCACCTAATCCATTAATTGTAACATGTGCACACACTGCTCCTGCTTGTAGTCCTGCAATCGAGTTTGCAACTGCCAAGCCAAAGTCATTATGACAGTGTACACTGACTGGAAGCTTTGTTACCTCAACTGTTTCCTTTGTTATTTCAGCAAAATACTGTGGAGTAGAATAGCCAACAGTCTCTGGAATGTTTACTCTGTCTGATCCTGCCTTTGCTACTGCAGCATAAACTTTTTTTAGAAATTCACGATCAGTTCGTGTTGCATCCTCTGCTGAAAACTCGACTTGGAGTCCGTGGGATTTTGCATACTCGACAGACTCTATTGCCTTTTCAAGTGCTTGCTCTCGGCTAAGTTTTAGCTTGTACTGTAAATGAATATCAGATGTTGCAATAAAGGTATGGACATAGCTTAGATCAGAATCTATTATAGCATCGATATCTTTTTTGCTAGTTCTTGCAAGACCGCAAATCTCAGCATTCAAGTTTGCATGTGCAATCAACTTTACTGCCTGTCGCTCACCGTCTGATACTATAGGAAAGCCAGCTTCAATTGCATCTACGCCAAGTGCGTCAAGCTTTTTTGCAATGAGTAGCTTTTGCTCAGGCGATAATGCAACGCCAGGTGTCTGCTCTCCATCCCTTAGTGTTGTATCAAATATTCTAACTCTCATGCCCCGCTCCTCTGTAATGCAGCTATTCCTGTCCTTGCGATTTCTAGTATGCCAAATGGCTTTACTAATTCTTCAAATGCAGATATCTGATCAGGTGTTGCGGTTAGCTCAATCATTATTGAGTCTTTTTTTGCATCATGAACCTTTGCCCCATATGCGTTTGCCAACTTGTTTATCTCCATACTATCTGCTGCTTTGCTAACTTTAATCTTAAACAAGACAACCTCCCTGTATACGGTTTTATGCTCATCAAGGCGCTTTACCTCTATAGTATCAATCATCTTGTCAAGTTGCTTTACTATTTGTTGGATTTGCTTTTCATCACCATATGTCGTTATAGTCATACGTGAAAACTCGGGGTTTTCAGTTATTCCTACTGAGATGCTGTCTATGTTAAAATTTCGTGCCCTAAACAAGTTTGTGACCTTAAAGAGCACGCCTGGTTTGTTTTCAACTAGAATTGACAATATTGCCCACATCACTATCACACTATGATGGAAGTATCATGTCCTTTAGTGACGTTCCAGGCGCCACAAATGGTAAGACGTCTTCTTCTGGATCTATTGGAATATCAATTACAGTAGCAACATCGCTTTTGAGTCCTGCCTTTATTGCTTTACCAAGCTCATCAAGTGACTGGGCCCTTATTCCCTGTGCACCGTATGATTCTGCAAGTTTTACATAATCAGGACAATTTTTTTGATCAACTCCAATCATTCTTCTGTCATAGAATGTTCGCTGCCACTGGGCTACCATGCCAAGTGAATAGTTGTTTACCAAAAACACAATCACTGGAAGATTTTCTAGTACCGATGTTGCAAGCGAGTTTTCAGTCATGTTAAAGCTTCCATCACCTGCAATGTCAACTACAGGAACATCTGGTCTTGCAGTCTTTGCACCAATAGCTGCTGGAAATCCCCAGCCCATGGTTCCAAGACCAGTTGAGCTAAAAAATGTGCCAGGATGAATTACATCAAAGAATAGTGATGCCCACATTTGGTGCTGTCCTACTTCAGTTGTAACTATAGCCTCTTTTGGCAATACCTCACGTAGCTTGCGTAAAATTTTTGCAGCACCCATCTCACCTGGATGAATTTTTAGATTTTGTCTCCAATAGTCGCGAACCTCGTTTACATGTTTTATCCATACATTATCATCTGATTTTTTTAGTGCTCTTTTGATGAGTAACTTTATCATAATCCTAAGTGATGCCTTTACATCTCCTACTACTGCAACATGGGTTGTCTGGTTTTTCCCAATTTCGGCTGGGTCTACATCCATGTGGATTATCTTCAAGTTTTTTTCAAATTCTTCAAATGTTCCAACGGATCTGTCAGAAAATCTTGTTCCTATAGCAAGAACACAGTCTGCCTCAACCATTAGCTTATTTGCCTCAGCATGACCATGCATGCCAATTGGTCCAAGCGAAAGTGCGTGATTTTCTGGAAATGCACCTTTTCCTTTGAATGTTGTAACTACTGGAATCATTAGCATCTCAGCTAGTGTTTGAAGCTCAGAAAATGCAGTAGAGATTATCACGCCGCCACCTGCCAAAATAATTGGCCTTTGTGCAGACAAGAGTAGGTCAATTGCACGCTCTGTTTCTAATACATCAGGATCTGTCCAAGGATGATATCCGCGTATTCTTACCTCATCAGGAAAGCTCATCGCTGCCTCATTTTGCTGCACATCCTTTGGTATGTCAATTAGCACAGCACCTGGCCTTCCAGTTTCTGCAATGTAAAATCATTTTTTGACAACTTCGGGGATTTCGCTTGCCTCACGTGGTTGG
>JACPVU010000074.1 GCA_016191585.1 archaeon | reverse complement strand
GCAGCTACGTCTTTTGATAAGGGTTCTAGTTGCACAACGTTCAGATCATGTAAAACAGTGACAACAGTTTCTCTGAATTTTCTTAGGCCAAGTACGGCCATGCGTCTCATGGGTACAGGCTTTAGAACCATTATTGTACGCCTTTTAGCAAAATATCGATTATCTGCTGAGCTAACTGCGAATTAATGTCTGCAGTTATGTTTTTTGCCTTTGTCCTTGCTTCTTCGATAATCTTTTCTGTCTCTTGCGCTGCTTTTCTTCCTGCCTGGTCGATGCTTGTCTCTACTAATTTTTCTGCCTGCAGCTTTGCAGACTCGATTGCTTTTTCAGCAGCGTCTTGCAGTTTCTTGATTTCTTCTGCTACTGCTTTTTTTCTGTTTTCTATCTCGCTTTGTGCTTTTTCTTCTGCTTCCTTTATCTGCTTTAGAGAGTGAACATATTTTTCTTGTGTGCTTGACATGTCTATACTCCCAAGAAATGTTTTCCTGCGTATATCGCGATTGCAACGGCGCCAACAATGTTTATGATCTTAAATGCCCTTGTGATCAGGTAAAATTTTCTTTGTTGTTGGTTTACAAAATTATTTTGCAAGTATCTCTTCCTCCTTTTTTATGATGCTTTCTTGTTCTCTTTCCCCCATCTTTCGTTTTACTGTCTTTAGCATAATGAAAGTGTCACGCTCCATCTCATCTAGTCTGAATATGATGAACTTTACAGCTGACAATAGGCGCGGAATGAAAACGTTTTCAATTGCGTTTGATTTGCGTTTTGTTTTCTCTATCTCATAGAGAAGTTTTCGAAGCGTAGTCTCTTTTTCTGCAACATCTAGAACCATCTTGTGAACTTGCTGGAATGCCTTTACTGCCTCGCTTATTGAAGTTGGAAGCTCAAGGAGGTGTTCTGTAAGAATTTTTTCGCTTTGTCCGCCCTCTAATTTTGGGATGCGAACGCCCATGACATTTTTTGGCTTTATCAAAAGTTTGCTTAGCTGCGGGATCTTCATGGCCTCGTTTTCAAGTCTCATTGTTCCTGCAAGCATTTCGGCCATCCTGATGCTCTGGTATCCTTTCATCAGCTCTGCCTGCAAGCTACTTCTTAGTGCTGCCGCAGTTTTGCTTGCGTTAAAAAATTCTAAAATCAGGGCCTGGCGTTTTAGTTTTAGTAATTTTAATCCCTTGTTTGCGATAAGAATTCGCCTTTTTGTGCGAATGTATTCAAGACGTGTTGGACGTATGTTAAGCGCTGTAGGCAACTCTAATCGCCGCCTTGAGAAGAAGATTTCTTGGCATACTTTGCTATGAACTCTGGCTTGATACGATTCATTTCTGATTCGTTAAGACCGCTAAGCAGTTCCCAGCCAATATCTAGAGTTTGTTAAATGGAACGATTTTCATCTAGTCCCTGATTTACAAACTTGCGTTCAAAGTTGTTTGCTATTTTCAAAAACTTTCTATCCAAATCGCTTAGAGCCTCTTCACCAACTATCGCTGCTAGTGCTCTTGCATCTTTGCCCTGCGCATATGTTGCATAAAGCTGGTCTGCAAGATTTCGATGGTCCTCTCTTGTGCGCCCCTTTCCTATTCCCTGGTTCATCAAACGTGACAGGCTTGTAAGTACATCAACTGGCGGATGGATATCTCCTCTATGCAAGTCTCTGCTCATGACTATCTGGCCTTCTGTGATGTAACCTGTCAGGTCAGGTATTGGATGTGTAATATCATCTGCAGGCATTGTAAGAATTGGGATTTGTGTTACAGAACCTTTTCTTCCCTTTATCTTACCTGCTCGCTCATAAAGTGAGGACAAGTCTGTGTACATGTACCCTGGGTACCCTCTCCTACCTGGGACTTCTTCACGTGCTGCAGAAATTTCTCTTAGTGCCTCGCAATAGTTTGTCATGTCTGTGATTATGACAAGAACATGCATCTCGCGTTCATATGCAAGAAATTCTGCAGTTGTCAATGCAAGTCGCGGTGTAAGAATGCGTTCCATGGATGGATCCGATGATAAATTCAAAAACAAAGCTGTTCTGCCAAGTGCTCCGCTTTCTTCAAACTGCTTTACAAAAAAGTTTGCCTCCTCGCTTGTGATTCCTATGGCAGCAAAAACGACAGAAAAGCTTTCAGCTGCTCCAAGAACTTTAGCCTGTCTTGCAATCTGGGCTGCAAGTAAGTTGTGTGGCAAGCCAGCACCAGAAAATATTGGAAGCTTCTGGCCTCTTACAAGAGTGTTCATGCCGTCAATGTTTGACATTCCAGTCTGAATGAACTCCGATGGTTCTTCTCTAGAGTATGGGTTGATAGCAGCGCCTACAAGATCAACTTTTTGTTTTGATACACTCTTTGGTCCGTTGTCTCTAGGGTTCCCTAGTCCATCAAAAACTCTTCCAAGCATCTCATCAGATACTGCCAAGGTTGCAGTCGTACCTGTGAATCTTGTCGAGGTTCCAGATGTAGTTAGTCCGAGCGTTGGACCAAAGACCTGTACTATTGCTAGACCTTGTCTTGTATCAAGGACCTGTCCCTGACGCCTATCGCCATTAACAAGTTTGATCTCAACCATCTCACCATATGCTGCATCATCAACGCCTTCCACAAATATCAACGGTCCGGCTATTTTGGATAATGTTTTAAACGCTACTCCAGACATTTTAGTTTGCTACCTCCACTATCAGGCTGTTAAACTGCTGGTTCATGTTAGCTTTGATTTCAGTTATCAGCTGTTCCACTTGAGCTTCTTTTGTCCATTTTATTTTTGATATCATCTTTCTTACCTCAAGTTGACCTATTTTTGATGAGGTAACGCCTTTCTTTATTGCTTCAGTCTCTTTTCTACCAAACTCCAAGATTGTAGAAAGCATCAGAAACTGTTTTCTAATTGATGTGTATGTATC
>JACPVU010000022.1 GCA_016191585.1 archaeon | reverse complement strand
CGTATTTCTCTTTTTTCGACATGATTTCCTTCAGAACTATTGGTGTAAAGTTTTCCTCGCTGATAAAGAAATTTACGTAAGGGCCGACAGACCTGACGGACTTTATTAAATGAAATTTATTTCTGCTGCTTGTAAGTTCAGCTTCGATGAGTCTTGCCATCTCTGCCGGATTTTTTCCGTGCTGCTTCGCGATTGAAAAGCACGGAAGCGCCAGGTCTGCCTCGCCGCCTTTTGGCGTCTCAAGGAACTTTGCATATTCCTGGCCTATGAGAGTGCAAACTTCTTCGCGGAATTTCTGGAACGACATAATAATTATCAGAAGTTACAGCTTAAAAGGTGAAATGTCAGTTCCTTTCATGGCATTGATATATTGCTCCACCTCTTTTTTGTAGGTTTTTGTAATGTCGTCAAGCCACCTAACAAGATCTCCTGCTTCATACGAAGGCAGAAGAACAGCGGCTGCTATCACGGTTGTCCACATTCCTTTTTTGTTGCCTACAGCAGATTTTGTGTAGTTCTTTGTATTGAATATCTGCCCGCCTGCTTTGTATGTTTTTTCGCGTTCTTTCCACGCCGTTTCAGGGTCAAAATTAATACCAAGTGTTGTGGCAAGCATGGTTGCTGCAAGGTCTTCTGCATAGTCTCCTGCATGTTTTTTTGTTTGTCCGAAGCCGTGATGTTCGCTAAGATAACCATATTTGTCTCTGTCTTTTGGAACAGCTACACCAATAGAAGCTACCAACAATCTGCTCGGCTCATCTGTCTGCTCTTTTGCAAGAACGCAGTGCACGATCTGGCCTGGCTGGAGTTTTTTTGTACCGTATTCCCTTGAAACTATTTTGCAATACGGGGGTAGTATACTGGAAACGTTAACAATATTGTTAGATTCGATACCAGCATCCCTGAGTGCCATTTCAAAAGAAGTCAGCTTGTTTTTATCCATACCTATGCCAGTTGTAAAAAATATTTCGCTTGGAACATACACTTTTCTATCACACACCTTTTTGCGAACTTATCGATTTCGCCTTTTTTACAAATTAACAATTTATTCTTTTGTAAGAAATAATATTTAAGCGTTTCCCTGCTACTTACCGGCCTTTATCGAGATTATGTCGCCGTTCTTCAGCACGTACTTTGCGGAAATATGCATTCCAGTCCTGGCGTCGACTGCTGCTATGAAATTCTTTCCGATATCTTCGTGTACTTTGTACGCTAAATCTAGCGCTGTTGATCCCTTCTTCAAAAGAAGCGCGTCTGGCAAGGCATTGTTCTTGTGGTCAGTAAATTTGTGCTCGTTCTCAACAGGGTAGACAACTATCATGTCAAGTATATTGAATATTATATCGTCTATTATTTTCTGGACGCCGGTCGAGTTATAAGGAATCAATACATGACTGCGGATGAAATCTAGTGCAGTCTTTTGTTTGTCGTCGAGCTCCTTCAGAACAGTGAAATCAGAATCACCCGGATTATATTCGATAACCGATTTTTCATTTGCCTTTCTTAATGCAAGCTCTGAAGCCGCAGAACAGGGAACGATATCGAGTTTTGTAACGTCTTTCACGCGCTCGAATATTTTCTCGGATCTAGGCACGTCGATCTTGTTGGCTGCTATGATTATCGGTTTGCTGGTTGAGCGGAGTATTTTTATAAACTCAAGAAATTCGTCGTCAGAAGATGCCGTAGTGAGATGGGTCCTGTTGATTGCGTCCTCAATTTCAGGCAGTTTTATTCCCAGGCCCGACAGCTGCTTTTCAAGTATGACAGAGAATTTTTCCTTTGTTGCCTCCATTTTTCTTATCAGCGTAAGCAGGTTTCTTTTCAGGATGCCGAGTATCCAGAAGTCTATCTCCTCCTCGAGAAATTTTATATCATTCTTGGGGTCGTTCGATCCAGGAGCAACGGGATTGCCTGACTCATCGGTAGAGCCGCTTATGTCAACTACATGTATCAGTGCCGAGGCTTCCATTATGTCTGACAGGAACTGGTTTCCTAAACCGCGGCCTTCGTGAGCTCCTGGCACAAGGCCGGCAACGTCGACCATTTTTACAGGCACGTACCTGACGCCGTCTACACATTTAGAATTCTTGGGGCTGCACTTCACATTTAATTTCCTGCACGGGCATTCTGCGCGCACGTAGGTCACGCCCTTGTTCGGCTCTATGGTCGTGAATATCCTGTTGCTTATCTCGACGTCGACAAGCGTGGCTGCGGAAAAGAACGTAGATTTTCCGGTATTGGATTTGCCCACAACTCCGATTAACATAATAGAAATAAGGGAGGGTATTTTTAAGAAGATATGATAGAATTCTATATCATGGAACATTCGATAAATCAGAGAGAATTCATCGAGAAATACGATTCCGGGCAGAGAGAATTCTCAAACACACTCATGCAGTTCTTTGACGTATCAAATAAAAAATTTTCAGATATTGTTATAAAGGATTCAAAAATAATGTTCTGCAACTTCAATAGCTGCGAGATGAAAAACGTAAGGATAGAGAACTGCAGGATTTATTTCATGAATTTTTACACCGGAGCGGCTGACAACTTGCTTTTTGAAAATTGTGACATCGAACAGATGCTAATCGACAGATTTTCTTTCGGGAGCACGAAGTTCAACCGCTGTAACATACGGTGGAGCGCAATATTCAACTCCAATTCAGAAACCGTTGATTTGACAAGATCCACAAAACACAAGTTTTTCACGGACATCTCACAGGTCACGTCACAGGACATGGAAGAGGCTGTAAAGCTTATCATGCACGACATAGAGAGGCTTGACGTCAGTATAAGACTGAAAATAAAGGGAATGATAAGACATGACATAAGCAATTACAACCTGCCGAACCCCAGGGAGAAAAAAGAAACTTATGAAACAAGATCAGTGAAGTATGACGATTCCCCACTTACATATGGTGAAGTCAAAGGTATGGTAGAATCAGCTTTTGGTGCCTATAATGTACAAGATGCCTGCAAAACAAAGAAATCAACTTACGAGACAGATACGACTTACAAATAATTAGCTAAAAACAATCTATTTAAAAAGTCTGCATCTTTTTAGATATTAGACAGTATACTATTATCATGTCAGAGTGATTTTATGCCGAAGATATGCAACGTATGCCTGAAGAACGACTTTCTTTGTAATGCTTGCAACAAGAGCGTTTTATCGGGAAAAGTTAGCACTTTAGACGTATCTCTTTCCAGAGCAATATACAGACTCGGAATAGAAGCAGATTTTAGCAGGGCGATGGACGCAGGAAACTACATGATCGTGCTCACTGACAAGAACAGTTCCGGCATTCTTATTGGAAAAGGCGGAAGGAACTCGAAAAGGCTTGGAATGATGCTCGAAAAAAACCTCCGCATAATAGAAGACACGAACGACGAGAAAAAACTCATAGAGAGCATAGTCAGCGCACCCATCGTCGGCATAAACAAGGTCTACGGCAAAGAAGAATATTACAAGGTCAGGATGGAAAAACGCTTTAAGGAACGCGTCGGCAGCATGTCGCCTGTACTGAGCAAGGTCGTCGGCAAGGAAGTCAAATTAATGTTCGAGTAATCAACACTTAAATACTCTCATGTTTTACGGTTTTCTATGATAGTAGTAAAATGCGACGATGAAAGATTCGCCGTGCATCCAAAAACATTTTATCAAATGCGCGTCAACATGCTAGAGTGCAATGATAAACATCAAGATGTTGATTACGGTTCTTTGAAGGAACTCGCTGCTAGCGGAAGGATAAAGGCATCGACAGAGAAATGTTCTGTCTACTACGATCTTGATACGATGGAAAAAATAGAGGCAAAGGGATTTGTCAAGAGAATTGAACCGAAGAAAATGCCGAAATATAATTAATTCGTCCATATTATTTTTTCCTTGATTTTTTGACGGCCTTTTCCAGACTGCTTTCTTCGAGAAAATCAGATAACACGAATGATAATGTTGTTGCAATATACGATAACAATAATATGCCAAAAACCTCGATTCTTATGTCATTTGTGTATATCCTAAATATGACCGACCACAGCAAAAATATGAAAAAGAATAAAATCATAACTAAATAAACTTTTTTGCCCTTGCCAGCCAGTGAGCTGTTTCTCCTGTGAATATATACTATAATGCAGTTTATGATATAGCCGACTATGATCAGGATTAAAAAATAAGCTATTGTGTCAAAACCATTTAGAACTCTGATTGTTGGAGATTCTTGTGCATAAACAGGCGGATTCAAAAGTTGTTTTAGTTCGATTTGTTTCTGCGGGTCTAAAAAATCATTTTTTGTGTAGTTACAGCCTTTCAGGTAATTGAATATATTCTGGCCTTTTTCTGATAGTATGAATTCCCTGAGTATTTTTTGTCCTTTTGGTGAATTCTTGAAACTACGCCAATCAATTGAGTTGGCATTCGTGTTGATAATATTTGTAAAATATCCTGAAAATTCTGCAGCACATACTGTTATTCTTGTAACCCCAAAGAAGAATGATGTATCTAAGTCCGTAGAAACACATTCTTTTTTGTTATAGTCTTGAGTATAGAACTCACAAAAATTGGTTCCAAACGTGTTCAAAGTATATTCAGGCAAAGCAGACAAACCAAAAGTTAAAAGCAGTGAAAATTGCTTGTTTTGCATTTCTTGTGCGTTTTGTCGCACTTCTATAAGACGGTTTTCTATTGATGGTTCTGTGACATTCAGTGTGCCATTATATACAACTAATTTTATATCTTCTAATGAATTTTCTACCACATAGTGAACATCCTTACTCATTTGCTCAGAATAGATAGCACTAAATGACAGAACAAATAGGAACAGAATAACCAAAATAGTCGGCAGTATGATTTTCTTTTTTTCAAACCTGAATATATCAGGCTGTTCCATTCAGTAACGCCTCTGCAGGCCTAATTTTGCTTCCATGTTCTTCAGCCGCTCGTTGATGGTCTCGGTCATGCTGCGTACTGCGGCGAGCTGGCTTTCTATCAGGTTCAGACGGTCCATGATCTCATAATTTCTGTTCGGAGCCTGATTGAAATCCGATGCTGGCGGCTGCATTGACATCGGCTCGAAAACGTCACGGGTCTTCTGGGAAAAGTCATCATAGTTCCTCTCTGCAGGCGGCTCTAATGGCTGGCGTCTGAATGCAGGTTCAGGCTCATTCAGTATGCCTGACCTGAGGTCGCCATAGTCGTCGTCACTTTCTTTTCTTATTTTATTCTTGATCCAGTCGAACATGGCTATCAATATATAACTGGAATCATTACTATATAAGTTTTCCTGGAAGTTCATTACGGTTGCATTACACAATAGAAACGTTAACAGATTTTAATAAGTTTATGTTATTACTCCATAGCATGGCAGTCAAATTGTCAAGTTATTACTGTTTTAGAAACAATTATTTGGTTCGTTCTCTTGAAGATAAACACTGTGAAAGAGAATTCTTTGGTGAAGCAATGTCACATTATGACAGGACGACCCTGATGCTTATCGTAAAAGAGCTTGATGAACTAAAGGATGAGAGTTATTTTCAAGACGGAACACCCGTAAAAACAAGAAGTATCAACTTACAAAACATTACTGAATTAAAGGATGTAACCAGCGATGTAGAACTGGCTGCAGCGTATTTGAAGAACGTCTATGAAATGATGAGAAGATACTGGGTCCAGTGCGAAATGTACAGGCATCTTGGAAGATGCTTCAACGAAATGAATGCGGAGCCTGACCCCGATGTCGCAGAAGCCATAGAATATGCCAATGAAAAAATCAGGTCTAAAGAATCTGGCTCTCTCGACAAAATGTGCTGGAAAACAATAAAAGAACACAAAGAAAAAGAAGAAAATCTTAAGAAAAATGATCCTGTGAAATATTATAACTTATTTCAAGATTAACAGAAAGCATCGTTGTAACAGTTAATGAAAGAATTATCCCTGTTCTTCTGGCGATATGCCTAACGCTCTTTGAAATATATCACGCATCTCGTAGAGGTCGTCTTTTGCTTGCTCAATATATGCGCGCCTCTGCTGGTTGTAAAAAACGCGGTTGTAGAACCACCAGAAAGACCTCTGGATGAAGTTTGTGTACTGGTATCCGGTCTGTATGAACCCCTTTATCTCTATACGTACCCAGCCCGTCTTTTCTTTCGAATGCTGCGCGCCCTGAATCACGATCCTCGCTTTTGTAGTGGTCCACCTGTCTTCCTTCCTTTTTCCCATCCACTTGCCGTAGAACTCGTGCATGTCGCCGCCTGTCACGTCCCATCGTATATCTGTTTCCAGCACGTCTTTGGAAGTTATTTTCAATACAGAACGAAGCATGTTTGTTACCATTGTCACTGCCAGGAACGGGTTTTTTCCGTCGAACCTGACTATAATGGTATCTCTTGGCGCAAGTATATCGTCGATTATGTCAAGTCTTGGCATGCTAAACCACCGCACACGTCGGCTACTGCTCTTTACCTTCTTTCAGGCTATCAGCATAATTCTTTATGGATGTCTCGAAACTTACTATAAGCTCCTTGGCAAAATTAAGGTATTCCATTCTTTTTCTGTGATAGTATCTCTTGTGCCAGAAGCGTCTTACCATTTCGTATACTATGCTCTTTTGCCAGGCTGTGTCCTGCGGGTATTCTGTTATAAGTCTAGGCCTTATTCTTATTTCGGCCTTTCCCTCGCCGCCTGACGAAAAACCGCGCAGTGTCAGTTCAACGGTTATGTAAGAAAACGTGTCAAGTATCTTGTTCACTTCCCAGTCGATCTCGAATTTGTCGACGTCCTTGCCTTTCTCCCAGTTGTAGTTCTTTTCCTGCAAGTAGGCATCCGGCACATTGAAGACTGTCTTGATGATATCCTTTGTCTTTTTGTAGAATTTCTCAGGATGCGGGCCCGAGTACGACACCTTTATGTCCTTGACAGGCTCGAAAATATAATCCCATATCAGAAGCTTTGTTCTTGCCCAGACCATTCAATACACCTATGTTACAACCAATCTGGCTGACTATAACTTATTTGCCGTGCGTCTATATAAAAAACTACTGCTTGATATTTACAACAACCGTTAAGTTGATGATATAATGTGCTACAAGGAAATAAATGGTATATAATTTCCTTGTGCACAGTACTGTGATCCAAATTTGGTACCCCGATTATTCATTTGGATCACATTAATTACTGCTTAAAATTTTATAAGGTGGCGCAGATAATAAAGGATTATGGTCCTTGACATCATAGGCGGCGCAGTGCTGCTGGCTTTCGGCATACTTTCAGTCTACTACACCATAGACGGCGACCTGAAGGACGAAAAATTCCTGATAATACTGCTGATAGGGATTGCGGCAATCGTAGGCGGCGGCTGGATACTTATAACAAGGATAACCCTCGCGACGCTGCTCACGAAAATAGCAGGATTGATACTAATAGTAATAGGCATTTTCATGGCGTTCGAGTTCCCGGACGTCAGCGACTACCAGGACGCGGACATGAGCAAGACAGGCATATTCATAGGATTGATATTTCTGATAGTCGGAATCTACCTTCTGATATTCGCTTAATTACAGCGACTTTGTCCCACAAGAATTTTAAATATTGTTTTATTGCAGATAAAGAACGGTGTTGAGAATGGGCAGTTACGAAGAAAGATTCGATGTAAAGGGGTGCAACCTTGCTAGGAAAAGAGCTGTTGGAATGGCTATATGGTACCTCAGGACCCGGTCAGATAGCATTGGAGCTGGTGGTAATATCGAGAAATACGGGGAGACACAAAAAACCGAGTTTCCAATCTACAAAAGACTTGACAAAATTCTGAATTTTCTTCTGCCGCAGGACTTTTTTTACATGAAGGAATCCGGTCCTGCAGATGACCTGGAGTTCGTGAAAAAATACGGAAAACTCGCAGCAGAACTCTACGAAGCAAACGAATTCATCGGCACTGAATCCAGAACTCTTGGATTGCACGATGTCGGCGGCTGAATCGGGATTTAAGTAGTTTATAGTTTTACTACGTACTATGATTTTTGCAAACCTTCGACGTGGGTAAAAGAAATAATAGATTAGACACAAAAGTTGTTATAAAATGTGTTAGTCCTCAATGTGGCGAAATCATTATTTCGGACGCTATGTACAAGCCGAATCTTGGAGTAATTTATCGCCCTGGTTCTTGCCAGATATCTGGATTGGCTCATTTAGCTCTTCAAGAGGGAGATTTGTTCTGCAATTTCAATACAATTTCCTACAAAAAAGCCCTTAAACTTTATAATAAAGGCAAACTGAGACAGTCTGATAACAGCGGACGCTGTCCCACAATTATTTTCCAGAACACCAAACCAACAAGGAAAAAAATAAAACTTCCTCTTTTAACACTTAGAAGCTCTGGTTAATCTCCAAATTTTCCCTAAGTTATGTGCTATACTCACTAAATTCATCTCAATTCTCACTTTATCAAGCCCTTTAAGCAGAAACTCCCTGAATCCGAGATTCTGCTTAATGTTCCCGATCACCGGTTCAACAGTACTTTTTCTCAGGCGATAAACTTCTTTGGATTCAGGCTTTTCCATTTTGTTTCTCATTCTTAGCCGTTCACGAAAGTAGAACGGCACGTCTTTTTTCTTCTTCAGCTTTTCGCTGTAATAACTCAAAATTCTTTTTCCATCTTTTCTCGTATACTCTCCGCGAAACCTGAATCTCTCTTTGCCGACAATCAACTCATCCTTCTTCCAGTCATACTCGTATTTGTCATGATTCAGGCTCTGTTCTTTTCCGTCAAATTCCTGCGCCTGAGCTCTTGACGGCACATACAAATCAATCTTGTTATCTTCTGCAAACTTGATGTTTATCCCATCGCTATAGCCACAATCAACACCTACTTTCGTATCTTTTCTCAGCTTGACGTTTTCTTTGACATTCTTTATTTGTGGAACGAACTGATGGGCATCATGCCCATCATGGCAGACGTCATTGGCGACAATAATCTGGTTTTTCGTCACGCTAAACTGGGTATTGTATGACGGTTCAGAATATCTTTTGGCATGTTGCATGACTCTGCTTTCAGGATCAGAGAGAGAAACTTTTTTGAGATTATTCTGCTCAAGCTCTTCCTTTGCCCTGGTAATTTTTTCTTTAAGTTTTTCTTTGTCTTTATTCTTGAAATTTTCCCGCACAATTTTTCTCAAGTCCCTCTCATCAATGCCGGTTAATCCTTCTTCTTTATCGCCGAAGATCTGTTCTTCCAGTTCATCTAAAGCAATATCCTCCTCCATCATCTTGTCAATCGCATTGTCTAGTTTATTCAATCCCGCTTTGTCGAAATACTGTTTCTTGCTGGCTTGTGCTTTGATTTTCGAGCCATCAATGCCGATAAAGCTCAAGTCAATAACTTTATAGTCTGAAGCGAGCCGAACCGTTTCTTTGAAGGCCTGCTTGACGAAAGCAGCATTTTCTTTCCTGAACCTCGCAATTGTACGAAAGTCAGGATTGACTTTTTCCGCCAGATACATAAAGATGAAACTCTCTCTTGCTGCTGCAGCAAGCTTACGTGAGCTCCGTATTCTTGACAGCATTCCCTGGATGAGAATTTTCATGAGAATTCTTGGATGGTAAGCCGGATGGCCAGCCCCATCGTAAAGCTCATCGAAGTTAGAGAAGTCCAGCGATTCTACGAACTCTTCAACGAAGAAGCAGACATGTTCCTTCGGAATCATGTCCTTTATAGACTGCGGTATGAGCCAGTTTTGGTTTTTATAAGAATTTAGGTATGCCATTTAAATTACCTCCTCTTTTTCGTTTTGTATCTTGGTTTTACAGGTCCGAGATATTCCACTGTTTTGTGGATAACTCTATCTCCGATTCGAATACTCTCGCGAAGATATCTGTATTTTCGTCCGCTTATTGTTTTGATCTCGGTGTAAACCATATAATAAATTAGGGTGCACAAATATATAAATGTTATTATTCTCTGGACTATAGTATTATGGGACAGCCTGAGCGATTTCTTGAAATAAAGTTGCTATCTTTTTTCTTCTATTATTGGCATCTGAAACAATGCACTACATTCGGACAATCGAATCCAGAAAACTTAAAATATGACGCGCGTGCAAAAAGTATTCAGTATAGCATAGAGTATGCCGAATCTTTGTAGACAATGCTATCCAATGAAGTGGCGATAATGGCAAAGAAAAACCCGGAAAGAAAATACATAATGGACAACTTCGAGAAAGATCCACTTGGCGGAGAGCTCAAGAACAAGCCGCTGAGCGACAAGTGCGGACCTGGCGGGGAATGGCTCGGCCACGTGCTGGTTGCAAGCCCCTTTGAAGCAAGAGTCAACCTTGACTTTACAGGACCTGTCGGGTCAACAACCGGTGTGTATTACTCACTTATGTTCCAGCTTGGAAAATGGGAATTCCTTGTCCAGAAAGCTGACGAATGGATAGAGGTGTCGCCTGTCCATGCGCAGTATTACCAGCTTACTCAGAAGCAGAAAGAGGATCTTGAGGGAAAGATAAAGCAGGGTCTTGTGAGCGTGTCGCAGGCTGTTGCAGACTATGAGCTGCTTTTGCATGATAAAAGAAAATACACAGAGATGCTGCGATACTTAGGATATAGAACGCCAACGGAATTGGGCGACAAAGACATAAAGGCACACAGCCACCAGCCAGAAGAAATAAGCGATCTATGTACAATGGTTGACAACGACAAGAAAACAAAGGACGAAAGAACAAAGAGAAGTGATAACCACTCACTGAAGGCTGTGTTTGTTGACCAGGTGGACATACACACAGGAGAAGGGATCTCGATAAGGAGCATCGTGTCAAGGTGGCCAACTCTCATATCAGACTTCATGAGACTGGATGACAGTGATATGGAACCAGGCGCTGTAATGAAGAAACTGGATATTTCCAGGGCAGAAGCAGTCGTGCTCGTTACAAAGAACAAGCTTTTCATGGAATGGAAAAACCTATTTCTTCCTGAGCTATTGTCAAGGTACATAAGAATACTTGAGCTTGCGAACAGCAGGAAAAAATCCGTAGACGAATACAGGGAATGGGTCAAGCCATACGTGGCTAGACATAAGCTCATAGAAGAGGGGCTTTCAAGCCCTGAAAGAAGGGCTTCTTCAAGGACGAGCTTCATGACGCCTGTCGGACACGCACTCTCGTTCGCGAGCATAGAAGCATGGGTATGGAAAGACTTTCTGACGCCGGAAATATACAAGGTCGCAGGCGACTCGTTTGCGAGAAACCCTGTTGATGCATACGACAGCTGGACAAAGAAGAACCTCATATTCAGCAACAATTTCGGGTTAATTGTCAAGCATCCGTGGATAACAGACGAATGGGTAAAAGACAAGAAAGTCGAGGTCTACAGGGACGGCTGGCTGAACCCGAACAGGCATTATTACTCGTTTTTCGTCATAAAATTCATGAGGACAAACATGAGGTCAGCAACAGGCGACGAGCTAGAGGACGGGCAGTTTGACGTCAATTTGGTCGTGATGTCCCAGAACGCAATGTTTGTCAAGCTATTAGAGCTCAAGGCAAAGCAGGAAGAGTTCAACAAGTACGTAGACAGCATACTGGGCATACCGCACTACATAAAGGGCTTGAGGCCAAGCACCAAGGAAAATAACCCGTTCGGGCATGTGAAGAGTTTTTTCGATACTTTTTCAATCCCGCTGAAATTTTCAAAGAAAGGACCCTACGAAAGGGACTGGGATGAGAGGATAACGAAATACTACCTCGCGCCTATAGCAGGCGACAGGTACGTGCCTATCGTGAATTTCATAAAGCAGAAGATAGGCTATGGAAAGTAATTATTGCAGAAATTATTGCAAACAGATGGTGTTTAATTACTAAGAACTGCAGAAAGACAGCTGCTGTTGAGAGAATGGCGATGACGTATTGACGTACTAAAAATGGTGTTTTTGTGGCGTATCAAATAGGCGTTTCTTCAGGATGGTGGAATATTGCAAGGGATCCCGCGCTTCTGGGCTTGGCATCTAAAGTTGGTTTCATAGCCACAGCTGGAGTCACTTTCAACCAGATTGATGTTGAGACAATAAGCGAATTTCTCGAGCCAAAGGTCTGTGAAAATGTTTTCCGCGTAAAGAAAGAGCTTGGCCTGAAAATAGGCATGCACGCAGAGAT
Organism: archaeon; assembly: GCA_016191585.1. GTDB lineage: Archaea > Aenigmatarchaeota > Aenigmatarchaeia > GW2011-AR5 > GW2011-AR5 > JACPVU01. The sequence continues at coordinate 5,004 of JACPVU010000022.1, read as the reverse complement.
AGGAGAAAACTCGGCATTAGAGTCTGCAGAACGCCAAGTCTGGGAGCAGGCACATATACGGCTTGTCGAAACAGTGAAAAATGCCGTCGACCTTGGCGTTATTTACGTAAACCTGCACCTGTCGAGTCTGCCTATACTGCAATTCGAAGAGGCAAGGATAAGGCCTTTTGGCTTCCAGTACCAAGTAGTGGGACCGGACGGCACGCCTTTGTGGAAACTTGCAGAAACATCAAAACCCGCAAAGGACTACATAAAGAGCATCATATCAGAGGGACACATGAGTCAGATGATATCCCGCGGCAAGGATTTCAAGGCAAAGAACGAAAAAATATACAAAAAATATGAAGGTGAAGCAAGGAGACGCGAGGAAGAATATATAAAGAAACTGCGGGCGATGCCGGAATACGAAAGAATGTCACCCGCAGAAAAAAGACTGGCCGAGAACTCTGAAGCTGAACGCGCCCGCAAAGAAGTCGGACAAATTATAGCATATGAAAGAGAACAACTCTATAACAATCCTGACGAGCTCTTTGATTCGTGGAAAAAGTCAGACTTTGAGCAGTATATTCTTGAGGCAGGGGAAATAGACGCCTACATGACAGTCGCGCACGACATGTACAAGAGCAACGACATGCTGTGGACGAACATAGTCGGCAGCATGGACCCCGAGAAGGCTTATGTCAACAAAGACTATGAGTTCAACGCTGCTGTTGCTTCCAAGTACATAGAAGGCCACCTCAAGACAAAAAACCACCCTATGAACATCCGTGTCCTTGGCGGACTAAGTGTTTTGGAATACGTAAACAAGACAGGGCTGATATTATGTTTTGAGGTTCCTGAGGTTGAGAGAGGTGGACGTAATCCTGCTGTTGAAGGAATATACAGGCTGTTTGACCCGAGGAATTCACAGTGGTTTGTCCGGAAATTAGGATCGCCTTGCGTGAAGCTGTGCATAGATTTTGAGCACATGCTTGCGCAGAAGCTCGACCCGTACAAAGTAATACCGCAGCTGCCTTCTGACTTCGGAAAATTGGTCTATTTATTTCACTTAGGCGAGCCGAAGCCATATTGGGGAATAGCTCATATACCGATACCACTCGGGTCGCAGGCGCAGGAAGTCATCTATGAATGGCTGTACATGCTGAGAAAGAAGGGTTTCAAGGACGGGGTCCTGATATTCGAGCGCGGGTCAGGAAGGGGCGGCGGAAAAACGACTTTTGAAGTCTTTGAGCAATCAGTCCTCGTGCTGAGGCAGATCGCGCAGAACCTGGAAAAGGACATCCCGCCGAGGGAGCTTCCGCTGTCGTTCTACGGAATTTCTGAAAAGAATGAGGCTGTATACAAAAGAGAGCAGGTGATGGTCCGCGAGCACCTGATGGATCCGATGGAAGGGCTTCTCAGCATTCCGGAGGAAAAACATTCTTTCATGAGCAAGGCAGCAGTCGAGAAGAACAAGGCCCAGGAATGGGAAAAGAGGAAACTACGCTAGCAAGAAAGCTTATATAATGTGCTGCCAACAAAAGAATAGGTGATATTCATGAAATCGTCAAAAGCTAAATCAACAAAAGCAAAAATAAAGGTAGCAAAGGTTCCTAAGAGCAAGGAGGCAAAGGAAAAGGCAAAGCACGACAAGCAGCTCGAAGAGCTGAAGAAGAAGAAAATAAAATTGGCTGAGAAGTTCAAGGATGAAGTATTGAAGAAGTACAAGAATATTGTAAAAGCTGTTGTTCTTTTTGGCTCATTCACAAGAGGAGATTTCCACGAGAAAAGCGATATTGACATGCTTGTTGTTATCGATGATGTCACAGCAAGGTTCACGCCTGAAATGAAAGAAACTTTTGACGAAAAACTCTATGATATAGCAAAACACATTTCCGAAGATATTACTGTACAGCCTGCATGGACTTTGTCGGAATTCTGGGACATGGCACGAATCGGCCACCCGCTGCTTTATACGATCGTGCGCGATGGGTGGGCGCTCTACGATACAGGGTTCTTCATACCAGTGCGAAAGCTTCTGGAGCTTGGAAAAATACCTACCACGCTCGAAGCTGTGGAAAAATTCATGGAGACAGCGCCGCAGAAGATAAGCAGGGTGGAGACAGCAAAATTGTACATGGTTGCAGAGGACCTTTACTACGCAATGCTGAACAGCTCGCAGGCAGTGCTGATGTATATGGGATACGCGCCGCCTTCGCCAAAGCATACGCCTATCGACGTGAAAGAGCATTTGATAGACTCAAAACTTCTGGAGGAAGAATACCTGAACGACCTAAATAACATAATCGATTTCCGCAAGAAGGTCGAGCACAAGGAGATAAAAGACATAACTGGTCACCATCTTGACGAACTGATAGAGAAATCGAAAAAATACGTCTCGAGGATGGAACAGCTTCTCATGCAATTGCAGAAGAAGAAGAAAGAGACGATCGTAGAGAAGAATTACGAAGTTGCAATAAAGGCTGCTGTGTCCGCGCTGAAGAAGATGGAAAAGCTGCCGCCTGATCCTAAAGACTTACCCAATGCGATAAAAACTTACCTCATAGACTCGAAAAAAGTTGATCCGTATTTTGACGAGGTATTCAAGAGAATAATAACAATGAGGAAAATGCTCGATGACGACAAGATAAGCGAGATACCCCAGAAGGACATAGAACTCACAAGAGAGTATGTCCGCCGTTTCGTGGAAGACCTGAGGCCTATAATAGAAGGCAACACAAGGAAATCAAGAAGCCATAGAAATAGCAGAAGATAAGGCAGCGGAATCAATTTATATACTTTTTCTTAATAGTCTAAGGAATGGTAAACGGAATGGAAAGCGAAATGATAAATTACATCCTCTTAGTGTCTTCGAAGAACGGCAATTACAACGGAAGCGACGTAGAAGAGATAAAAAAATTAAAGGAGATGTTTGGACAATTCAATACGTGCCCGATGATGTGCAACCCTTCTTTTTTGATGAAAGGAAAAATAACTGAAAAAACATATGTTGTAAAAAGAGACGAAAATCAACCCCTGCAGCCTTCTGATATAAAAGAACTCACCAGTTTTTTCAGCGGCAAGAACAAGAACATAACAATTTACGAAACGATAGAGATATATAATTCTGGCAATAACGACACGATCTAACGTATTTAAAGATTTCACTACTCAATAATAACACTATAAAGGCATTACGGTAATTATTTGCGGGGTGTCATAAGTGCAGTATAAAATGAGAAATTTGGTTTTGGTTCCGCTGGCATTCCTGATGATGAACGGATGCAGTGTCGACAAAGAACAGATCACCTACGTAAAGGACAATGCAAACGGCGGACGCGAAGCATATTCATTGATTGAAAAAGACGACGTTACATCGTACAAGACATATATTGACTATGGTCCTGATGGAAACCTAGATGTAATCTACGATAATACAGACAAAAATAAACAAAGCGGAGAAAAAACATTTATAATCAGAGGCGGCCAGGCGAATTTCAACGGAAGTTTTTATAAAGGAGACAAATTTGTCACAAGTGAAGATGGTATAATAAAAAACCTTCAGGCAGAGTTCAACGGCGTGAAGGACAGATACAAGGCACAGGAATGGGCAAAAGCCAGCAAGAAATGAAATAAATTATATTGAGGTGTTAAAAAATGGGGTTTGATTTCCACGTGCACGGCCTGTGGATACTGGGTGCATTGTTCTTCTTTGCAGCCGGTCTCATGGCCGGAAACCTTGAATGGGTTGAGGGAACGACACACGTGAGCTTTGCTGTGTCGGCGATACTGATCTTCATCCTGTTCCTGATAGCCGGAATGTTCTGGATATCCGCTGCCGTGAATGCGCGTCATGAAGAATTCCGAAGCAGGCACTGATATCAGGGGTGCTTTCTTTTTTAGAACTATTTTTGTTTTAGATGTTAGTAAATAGGTGTTTCGATGAGTGAAGTAATCAAAGTAATGCAAACATGGACAGACGAGAGAAAACAGAGGGCAATATTTTTCACTGACACAAAGACTTACAGGACAATATATTCCGGAAAAAACCACTTCTCTGCGATAGAAAAAGACGACCTTGAGAAAAACTACCCGCTTATTTGTGTTCTCATCAAGCACGTGCCTGCAGAGGCTGTCGGTAAAGGATATAAGATAACCAGTGGGTATTCATCGGTCACGCCAGAAGATTTCAACACTGCGTACGAGTTTACAAAAGAAAATGAAGATAAAAGACTGAAGATATTTGGACCGTTCATGCAGGAGACCGCATTGTTCGAGTAAAGACCGCAATAAATATCTGCTTGTTTCATCCGAGAACTTCTGTTTTTCTTATTTCTATGCTCGCGACCGGATATACTTTATTACAAGCTTTTCTTATGATGCTCGCGAGTTCGCCGCTGATTATCATTTCCATAAGACCCTCGTAGGTTTCATCTTTCAGGACATCGTCAACGTTTTGTCTGGCAACTTTTCTTGTAGCGTCTTTCATCGAAGTGCCTACACGCTTCAGCAAAACAAAAACGGTCTTTACCCTCACTTTCACACCGTCTTTTGTTGTGATGTCCTGTACAACGTCAACACGCCGGCCGTGCCTCTGGACCATCCTGTAGACGCGTTCTGTCATTGTGTCGTGACCAACAAGCTTTGTGAAAGCCTTCTGACCCTCGATACGTTCTATCTGAAGCTTCATCTTCATGTAGAACTTTGAGTAGTCCTGTATAAGCTCTATGAGGTTGACGTCCAAAGTCCGTCCGATAAGCTGTTTTGGTTCGACAGCCATAGTCTCGCCGACTACCTTCTCGTCGAACATCTTCGGTGCAACGATCTCGTACCACTGTTTTTTAACTGCCATTGCATACCACTTTTAATACTACAATTCATTCGATACGAAGTTTTATAACCTTTCTACAGGTCGAAATATTGGATTACTTCCCATAAACGTATGATGAAATGTGTTAATAAAACGTCTTTTTCGTCGTTGTATTCGGTAATCACATGTCTTGTGTGAATTCTTCCCGAATCTAT
>JACPVU010000060.1 GCA_016191585.1 archaeon | reverse complement strand
TGCCAATAGTTGATGGCGAGATTCTGACGCCATTTCTTGCATTTACATGGATGACACATCCTGAAATGTCAGTTCCACTGGTAAAGTCGTTTATGCAAACAGACTTTTTCAGAATTGCGGCATTTCCAGGATTTGGTTGTGGTGCGTTACTTGCTGCAGGCGTAATGTGTGTTGAAAGAAAAATGCTTGCAAAACTTCAGCTTAGAGTAGGACCGTTTTACTGTGGCAAAGTAGAAGGAATTTTGCAGCTAATGAGTGATGGAATAAAACTGCTCACAAAAGAAATAATCATTCCAGCAAAGGCTGACAAGCCAATCTTTTGGGTTGCACCACTTTTGTTTGTTGGGACAGCAGCTGCCTTTGTTTCACTCATACCTGTGGCACCAAAGACTGTTGTTGCCGATGTTGATGTTGGGTTGCTTGCAGTATTTGCAATAATTGGGTTCTTTCCAATAATCACTGTACTATCCTCATGGTCTGCAAACAGCAAGTATCCATTCATTGGCGGAATTCGCGCACTGCACCAAATGATATCTTTTGAAATACCGCTTATCTTGTCGTTGCTTGGTGTTGTCATACTAACTGGGACGCTAAATCTCTCAGAAATTGTAGAAAGCCAATCCACTTACTGGTGGATTGCATTTTTACCAATTGGTGCTATTGTATTTTTTATTGCAATGCTTGCAGAGCTTGAGCGAATTCCATTTGATCTGCCAGAGGCAGAAAGCGAAATCGTTGCAGGATGGTTAACAGAATTTTCAGGTATGATGTATGGGCTTGTGCAACTAGGATCATATCTAAAACTTTATGCATTTGCTGGACTGTTTGTCGTGCTTTTCTTAGGCGGTTGGCAGGGTCCAATGATCTGGCCGCCATTTCCTGAGGAAATAGCTACTGAAGGAATTACCATGGGGCCAGTAAACGCTCAGATCCCAGGACTGCCGCTATTTTCACAAGAGATGCTAAATGGAACTTTGTGGTTTATACTCAAAACTGCAGCTGTGATATTTTTCATTTTGCTGCCAAGAGGTGTATTCCCAAGAATTAGAATAGACTTGCTGTTGCATGTAGGTTGGTACCGACTAATTGGTTTATCTTTTGTTAACATCTTTATAGCACTCGGTTTGCTTTACGCTGGAGTTCTTGGACCGGAGGGAATATTGTAAATGGGAACAGCAAGTGGAATAATCAAGGCACTAAACTCTGGCATAAAACACCTAGCAGTAAAGCGGTTTACCCTTAGATATCCTGAACAAAAGCTCAAGTTTGTAGGAGATGGATACCAGTATGACCCAACAACAGGCGTTGGAATTGCAGGATACAAGGGCCGCCACATTTTGTTTCATGATAAATGCACCGGTTGTCAGCTGTGTGCAATAGCATGTGAAGGGGTTGCAGAAGCCATTGCAATGGTAAAGGTAAACGAAAACTGGAAACATAACAAAAAGGCTATCATGCCACAAATAGATTACGGAAAATGTGTTTTTTGTGGACTGTGTGTTGATGCTTGTCCGTTTTATGCATTATACATGACAAATGACTATGAGCTGTCATCTTTTACAAAGGAGGGCCTAATCTATACACCATCACAGCTACAAGTAAAGCCACAGGTCCAGCAAGACGCAGAAATCCAGATAGACGACAGGGGTGCCTCACATGGTTGATGCAACATTTCTTGCACTGTCTGTTTTGACAATTGGCTCCGCAATTGCAGCACTTGAGATGCGCTCGCTAATTTACGGCTCAATTGCACTGATGGGTGCACTAGGCGGTGTTGCAGGATTCTTTTTGTTACTTGATTCTCCTTTTGTTGCGATGTTTCAAATCGCAGTATATGT
>JACPVU010000025.1 GCA_016191585.1 archaeon | reverse complement strand
GGTAGTTCTAGGTCACGTAGACTCTGGTAAAACATCTCTCTTAGATAGAATTAGGGGTACTGGTGTTCAAGGCAGAGAAGCCGGAGGCATCACCCAACATATTGGTGCAAGTTTTCTTCCAACTGAAACAATCAAGGAAACATGTGGTCCATTATACAAAAAATTACAAGAGTCAGAAAACCAAGTTCCTGGAATTTTGGTAATTGACACACCAGGCCACGAAGTATTTACAAATCTTAGAGCAAGAGGTGGATCTGCTGCAGATATTGCAATACTGGTAGTTGATGTAAACAGAGGATTTCAGCCACAGACAAATGAGAGCCTAAAAATCCTGCAAAACAGAAAGGTTCCATTTGTTGTTGCACTAAACAAGTGTGATCAAATATCTGGATGGAGAAAATCCGAAACCAAATTCATCACACAAGCAATCAAAGAACAAGACGCATTTATCCAAACTGACCTTGATCAAAAAATCTATGACGTGGTAGGAACTTTGTCTATTTTGGGATATCAGTCCGAAGCATTTTATCGAGTTAAGGACTTTAAATCAGAAATTGCAATCGTACCAATCTCTGCAAGATCTGGAGTTGGAATACCAGAATTATTAGCAGTACTAGTTGGATTGACACAGCAATATCTGCAAAAAAGATTAGATCAGAAAGAAAAAGAATCTCACGGAATAGTACTTGAAGTAAATGATGAGGTTGGACTGGGACATACAGCTAATATCATACTAATTGATGGCAGTATCAAAAAAGGTGACACCATAGTTGTTGCAAAAAGAGATTCAGTTATTGTAACAAAACCTAAAGCAATTCTCTTGCCAAAACCACTAGATGAAATGCGTGATCCTAGAGACAAATTCAAACCAGTACAAAATGTTAATGCAGCTGCAGGACTAAAAATTGCATCACCTGACCTTGAAGGAGTTTTGCCTGGCAGTACTCTTTATGTTGCATCAAATGCAGATGAAATAGCAAAATACACCAAGCTAATCGAATCAGAAATGAAATCTGTATTCATTGATACGGAAACAAATGGTGTTGTTTTAAAATGCGATACCATAGGCTCACTTGAGGCAATAGTTGAGATGCTGCGACGCTCACAAGTTCCAATAGCCAAGGCAGACATTGGACCAGTCAATCGCCGAGATATCATGGAGGCAAAGGCAATCAAAGAAAACGACAGACAT
>JACPVU010000024.1 GCA_016191585.1 archaeon | reverse complement strand
GCTTCTCCTGCTTGTTCCTGGTCTGTTGCGTTCTGAAGTTGCGAAAGCAGCCATGTTATATTTTGTTCTTAAAATCGCTCTCTCTGCTTCTTCCTCGTGTTTTGGGTAGACTTTTCTCGGCCCGTAAACGCCAGCTATGGCAACAGTGTTGCCCAGGCGGAACATTGCAGAACCGTTGGCATTGTTCAGAACACCAACAGAAGCAAATATTGGTCTTAGTTCGTCCCATTTTCTTCCGTCTATTCTTGCAAAATTTGTTGTCATATTTATGCCTCCTGTATCTGCGGCTGTGAGCCGTATTTGTCAGCCATTTTCTTTTCAAGCATGGCTTTTATCTGGTCTGTAAGACCCTGAACATGAGACTTTCTTTCTATCTCTGTAACAGCCTCTATTGCCAGATCTTCGTTGTCGCCTTTAACCCAGACCAGTCCGTTTTGTCCGACAACTATCTGTGTCTTTGTTATTTCCTTTACCATCTCGACCATGCTGCCGGCTTTGCCGATTATTCTAGGCACTTTCGCAGGCGTGACAGTTATCATCCGTCCGCCGCGCAGTTTCCTGCATTTGCGGTCTCTCATACTTAATTGGATGTTCTTGGTCTTTGTCACGCTGCTTATTTCCGTGAAAATCAAATCGCCGTAGGTGAAGTATTTTGTCAGATCCGTCTTTGTAAGGTCTATAAACTCGTCTGTAGCCTCGCTGAGCGGAAGCACAGCTTCGTACGGGCTGTTTATGTCAACGATCCACTTCGAGAATACAACGTCCTCTATTTTTCCTATGACACCGTCGCCGCGTTTCGGGTTGTATATGCCGCTTAAAGGTATCACAAAATGCAATTCACCCTTTTCTTCTGCCAGACCTATGAAGCACGAAAAAACCTTTCCGTCCTCTTCGTAGGCACCGTGACCAGCCCGGCCTTCGCCAAGCAGGTCGCCCGGAATTACTAGTTTTCTATCAGTCATCTAAACACCTCATTTTTTATCAATATTAAAATTAAAAATTGTCCAGCATGCCGTAGTGCGGGGTCTCTTTCACTTTTTCGAGTATTTCACGCCATACGTCTTCTGTTTTTTCAGTGACGTTCATCAGGTCCCTCAGGTAGTGATCAATCGGCTGGAAATCTATGGTAGTTTTTATCGCTATCGTGTATTCTTCCTCGGAAAAAAGGCTGGTGAAAACATCGCGTTCATTGAATATCTTTGTGCTGGGAATGATGGCCATCCTGTTTTTTCCGTTGATTTTCAGCGCGGCGTACGCATACTTGTCGTCATGAAACCCTGCATACATTTTAAGCGCATTTTCGTCCTTTCCTTTTTTGCTGTATATTACATTCATTGCTTGTCACCTTTGACTTCCTCTATCCTGGCATTTCCCTCTGTAATGGCACCTAATTTCCTGTAAAGGTTATCGCGAAGCGCAGCAGGTATCTTGACCTTTGCCGCCAGTGACCCGTCAGAG